>JAGKWY010000037.1 GCA_021151625.1 Gammaproteobacteria bacterium
TCATAAATAAGTCTTGCATGTAAATGAGATTGATTATTAGAAAGAATACTTTATTTAAAGACCTGTCGCAATTTTATGCACAGGTCTTTACTCATGGCGCGCAAGGTTAACGATTCTCCAGCCGGTTGTAATCCAGAATCGCTGCTTCTTTAGGTTGATTGCGGAAGTACAACTCGTGCACATGGTCGCTAAAGGCCCAAAAATCCGGGTTGCTGCGCCGGATGCCGTAGGTATCACGCAGGGCGCGGTAATCGGCCTCTGAGCGCATCGCCTGGAATTGGGTGACGAATACCTCCAGTGACTTATTCTCTACGCGCAAAAAACTATTGGGATAGCTGCCGACAATACCGTGTGCAATGGTCAGGTTATCCTCCACTGGAATATGACGTTTATCCTCGCCAAATAAAGAAGAGAGATTGCTGTAGGCATTATTGTGAATCAGCGTAAATAAACCCTTGCCTGGAATTTCCAGCACTGTCGTTTGCGGCAGGAAGCTGATGGCTGTACCGCTGGTGCTTTGCAGTTTTTCATAAAGCTCCAGTTGATCTGACGTCAGCTTGTTAGTGCGAATGTTGAGTGGTGATTTGCCCGCATTGCCCAAATAATCTTGCAGTTTTTGATAGAGCTCCAGTTTGGGGTTATCGCTGGTGTATTGGATATTGATGTTGTCATCGAGTTGATTGATGTAGAGATTTAAATAAGTTTGCAAATTGGATTCTGCATCGCGATACCAAAAGGCCATTTCCTTTTGCTGGGTTTTCTCCGGCAAAAAGGTCACAAAATTCATTTCCCCTTCGATACGCAAAAAATCCATATACAAGCGGCTGAGTAATTGGTGCGAAACATTGCCGTAGACATCAAAACCCGCCACTAATAAATAATGAATTCGCTCCAATAACGGATAGCCAATAACCCAGGCAGTTTTGGGCGGTTGACCAATCAAGCCCTGGTGCACGCTGGCGCTATCGCTGTGACGAAAAATAGTGAGTGCGGCATTAGGGTTGGTGCCCTCATCGCCATTCCAAAAGAGTTCCATGTCCAAGCCATTTTTTTCCTGCGCTACCTGATTAACAATTTTTGCTTTAGCAGCGAGATATTCTTTTTGCAGCTCAGAATATTTTAACCAGTCGGGCATGGGCATCATGGTGTTGCCGGCGCTTGCAGGTAACTGCAGGTGTTTGCTGTTATCGGCCAGGAATTTTTCGGTACCCTTGGTACTTTGGTTTTCTGGTGCGAGAAAAAATACCCAGAAATGATCCTGAATAACATTCAGTGCAACCTGACCGCGACATACCGGGCCTTTAATAAAATTCATGATGGTGAATTGGGCTTCATCCAGCATAAAGCGATAGCGCGCGCTAATCGGCAAATCTGCAAAGGTAATAAAAGGATTTGCAGCGGTATCAGGGTGATAAGAAGGTAATTGTGCAACCTGGTAATCAACCTGATAGAACAGTTTTTCCCAGCGATCCATACGTTGCTTGCTCAGCTTGTAGGGCATAAAGGTTTTTGCAACGGTGCTGGAAGGGTCGCGCCAGAGGCGATAGTAAACGCGTTGCACCTTGGGGTCATCAAAGGGACGCGCAGTACTAATACGTTGGATAGGCTCACCTGGCGGTGTGCTGGAGCGAATCAGGCGAAAATAACTGCGCGGTGCTTCGGCAAAAAATAAATGCGCCAGGAAAAGATGCTCGTAAATATAGCGATTGACCAACTGTTCCTTGAGTGAAGCACCGTTTAAAAATTTTTCCCATGTAGTGATTTGCTTCTGCACGCTGGCAGGAATTGGTGTGGGTGTTCCCATAGCGGCGCCTTGCGCCAGCCAATCCATGGTTAGTTTGTATTCTTTTTCATTCAGACCTGGCAATCCGTAAGGCATACCCCAGAGCGGATTTTTTTTACTGAAGCCATCAAAGGTTTCAATACTCGGGCAGGATTGGCTGTGATCCAGATTAAAGTCAAAGCTTTCCGATAAAATCGCATCCCCTGGCAGTGGATGTGTCTGCTTTAGCTTCAACACCTGCGCGATCACTCCCGCATCAATATTGGCAGTAGCGGAGTTGCCGCGCTCATTAAGCACCGGATGAAATTTTTTTGCACGCCATTCGGCAGTGGTTTGCGCATCTTCAAACAAACGGGTCAAATTGGCGCCCAGCAAACGTGTACCATCGTAAACTTTTTCCGGGTTAGCGCCGCGCAACAGGCCTTCATAGGATTCCAGTTTGAGTTGGCAGGGCGCATCGTAACAACCGTGGCAAACGACACAGCGCTGTTCAAGAATTGGGCGGGTATGTTGGTAGTAGCTGAGTTTGCTGGCGCCGGGGCGCGTTGGCATTTCGCGCACTTCAGCTTTACCGAAGCGCTTGTCCCACTGGGAGCTGGAGATGCTGGCGCAACCTGCAATCATCAGCAGCAAAATAATCAGACTGGTAAATTTCATAGGGGTCCTGCTTACCTAATGACTAATCATCAAAATATCCGCGCAGTCTAGCTGAAACTGATAGCTGGCAGTGGCTATCTAACCGTCAAACGGGAACCCTGTAGCATTAAGGCTGTCACCTTAAGAGCGATTGGGCCATAATTCCTTTCATTCTTCTTTAGTTTACAAAACAAAACGCCAAGCAAAAGGGTATTGAGTATGCGTGACGATTATCAACCGCGACAAAGTTCTTCCGGCTCACTCTGGGTAATAGTGGTGCTGGTGGTTATTGTCGCTGCCGACTTTGAATGAGAGTGACAGCAGCATACTCGCTGCCCTGCAGCAGTTGCGTGGTGAGGGTTTGTTGCAGTTGTTGGTGCCACAAGAAGTGCTGCGGAAATTTGTACTGGCAGTAAACAATCTGGCTGAAGGCAAAGTGATCCATGAGTATCGCCCGGTAGTTTCACCGCCACCGCCGTTTGTGGCGGAAACTTTTTCGGTCATGATTGAAGGCACTGCAGTGGACCAGGAGCGTATTGCCCCGGCTAATTTCCAGCGCTACGAGCCCTATGTGACTACCCTGGCCTTAATTGATAGTGATGCTGCAGTAGCTGTCTATCGTCGCTTCTATCCATTATTGGAAGAGGCATTTCGCGAGCTGGGTTTGAAAAAGCCTAATTTCCATAGCGTGATGATTGCAGCTATCGACAATATTCTCGCTGCACCAGACGCCCAGGGTGATTTGTTGCTGGTGAGACCCAAGGTCTTCTATCAATATGCCGACCCGGCGCTTGAGCAATTGCCGCAAACCCACAAATTGATGCTGCGTATGGGCCCCGAAAATGCGCGCAGTGTAAAAGCAAGTTTGCGTCAATTAAGGGCAAGGCTGATTAACTGATGGCACATTAATGTGCGCTGTTTTTTTGATTCGCTCCCGCCTTGAAAAGCCGCTTTTATAAGCGGCTTTTTCATTTCTACATTCCTATGTGTGTATTTTCGTAATCCCCCCTAAAAAAGTTAAAAATTTTTAGTCCTGACCTGTTGTCGCTTAAGTCACCTAATTGTTTGATTTATAAGAAAAATTCTTTTGGCGCCATGCAATGAATTTCTTAACGAGACTTAACTTTGCTTTACAAAGTCGTTGACAACGTTGTCCTGTGGGCATAGTGTGGATTTATCGACAACGTTGTCTTAGGCGTCAGCGTTTGTTGAGGGGGTTACCAATTATTAAGAAACACATAGTGCCAAGTCACGGGAGAATAACCATGCGTAACAAGTTAAGTGATGCGATCAAACTGGCCAATAAGAGTGCATTGATGCTCGGTTCAGTTGCAGCAGTCACCATGATGGGGTTTGCCACTACTGCCAGTGCGCAGGATGCTGGCGCAGAGCCGGAAGAGGTGCTGGTAACCGGTATTCGCGGTGCGTTGAAAAACTCGGTGGATATTAAGCGTAATGCCACTGCAGTTGTAGATGCAGTATCCGCTGAAGATGTGGGTAAATTGCCAGACTCTGATGTTGGACAAGCATTGGGCCGTATTCCTGGTATTACTGTTGGCCGTTCTTTCGGCCAAGGTACTTCCGTTTCTATTCGCGGTGCAGATCCACGTATGACCTTGACAACCTTGAACGGACAAACCGTGTCCTCTACCGGTTGGTATGATCAATTAAATATTGACCGTTCATTTAACTACTCATTACTGCCTTCAGAGCTAATTGGTGGTATGGAAGTTTATAAATCAAGCCAGGCAAATATTCTTGAGGGTGGTATCGGCGGTACAGTAATCGTTAAAACCCGCAAGCCTTTGGATCTGGATGCAAATACTACTTACCTTGGTGTGAAGGGCTCTACCGGCACGGTAAGTGATGATTTTTCTCCTGAAGTGTCTGGCTTATATAGCTGGAAAAATGATGAAGACACCTTTGGCGTACTGGTATCAGGCGCGTGGGTTGAAGGCGATTATGTTCGTCGTGGTACAGAAGCGGACTTGGATTGGGGCGGCAGATCTTCTATTCAACCGTCTACTTTCATTCAGGAGCGTGAGCGTACCGCTTTGGATGGAACTGTTCAATTCAGGCCAACGGATGAATTGGAGTTCGGCGCACATTTTATGTCGCTGGAATTGAGTGCTGACAGTATCGGCGCCAATATGTATATCAATACCGATACTGATTGGGGTGATGGTGCATCCAATTGTCAGAAGTTCAATGCAAATGGCGTTTGCGTGTTGAGCGTAACACCGGAATCAAGCGCATCTAAAGTGTTCTTCCAGAACTGGTTGCGTAATGGCGACATGACTTCTGACACCTATGATTTAAATGGTTCTTACACTGGTGAAGGTTTTGCTGTTTCTGCTGTGGTTGGAAAAACCAAAGCGGAAGGCGGCACTGAAATGACCTCTAACTATGGTTATGGTTGGTGGGGAGATCGTTTCTCTAAAGTTAAATGGGCTGGTACTGTAGACGCCACTGGTCATCAAATTAAAGTGAATCCATCGCATGACATGGGTTTCACTGTTGATGATTTGGATACCACCGTGGGTGCATCTACCTGGACTGGAACCCAGGGGCCTAACTCTGATGAAGAAACCTATGCTCAGATTGACGTAGATTTTGATTTGGATCTGGGTGCGATCAATAAATTTGAAACTGGTATTCGTTCAACCAGTCATGAATTTGAGAAATCTGAATACCGTGCGGTATACGATGCGTCAAAAACCAATTCGTTTAAAACAGCTGATTTGTACAGCGGCACAATGGAGTTGGGTTATCAGGGGTGGACAATTCCTAAGGCAAACCGTGCTGCCATGGTTGCTGCAAACCTGTCTCTGGTAGATCACTTCAGCTACAGCCGTCCAGCATATGGCAAATTGGAAGAAGATAACTTCTCCATGTATGGCATGTTTAGTTTTGAAGCTGAAGGGGTGAGAGGTAATTTTGGTTTGCGTTATATCGAAACTGATGCAACCTCTATCGGCCATGTAATTGATAACTCACCCAAAGATGATTTGGCGGTGAATGCTGGCTGGAGCCTCGCTCCGGTTAGTGAAAAGGATTCATACTCTGATGTGTTGCCAAGCGTGAACGTATCGTTTGATTTAAACGATGATCTGGTGTTGCGTCTGTCGGCCTCTCAAGCTCTTAACCGTGCTAATTACGACAACATGTTCCTGTCTTCATCTTCCGGTTATCCTGATGATCGTCAAGGTAACGAAGCGATTACCTATGGTGGCCCAGGTTTGTTGCCGATGAAGGCAAGTCAAGCTGACGTAGGTGTTGAGTACTATTACGGTGATGGCAATATGATTTCCTTGACCTACTTCACTAAGGATATCAACAACTTTATTACTGCCAAGACCGAGTACGAGCAAGCTATTGGCGTGATTAATAATGATTTAGGTAAAGATAGCTGGACGGTCAACCAGTATGTTAACTCTGGTGGTGGCGAGATCGACGGTTTTGAATTCCAGATCAATCATGCGTTTGATAACGGTTTTGGTGTAGTGGTTAACTACACCTATGCAAACGGTAATGCACCTGCAGAAGTTTACACAGACAATATCGGCGTGTTTACCGAGTCTTCCGAAAATAGTGCCAACCTGGTTGGTTATTGGGAAAACGATGAGTTTTCTGCCCGCGCCGCTTATAACTGGCGTTCTAAATACATGGTGCGTGAATATGGTTACTACTACGGCAACCGCATGCATGATGATTTTGGCTCACTTGATTTAAGCTTCGGTTGGAACTTTACTGATACTATCGGTTTAACGTTCGAAGCAATCAATGTACTGGAAGAGGATGATGTTCAGTACGGTGCGGCGGAAGCGGGTACAACTGTCAAACCTGCACTTCAAGATAACTTCCCAACATGGTCTTTCCTGGGTGAAGCTACTTATAAGCTGGGTTTGAACGTGAAGTTCTGATTCTGTCTAAAGTGAAAAAACCCAGCCTTGGCTGGGTTTTTTTTTGGAGGGAAAAATAGGTTACCTATGAAAATTAAACGTATTGCAATTATTGGTGGAGGAACTGCCGGCTGGCTGGCCGCAAACCATTTGGGAGCAGAGCTGGTTGCAGATAATGAAATTGAAATAACAGTTATTGAATCTGCTGATGTTCCTACGATTGGTGTTGGTGAGGGAACAGTACCTTATATTATGAATGGTCTAAAACGCTTTGGTATATCCGAAGCGGAATTGATATTGTCTTGTGAGGTTACGTTCAAGCAGGGAATAAAATTTGTAAATTGGCTTGATGCAGAAAAGCATGGTGGTGACCACTATTACTATCATCCATTTGATGCTCCTTACCCAGCTGGATTTGATGTATCACCTTATTGGGTTAGTCATGCGAGTAACTTGCCATTTGATTATGTTGGTATTCAATCTCGCATTTGTGAGCTTGGGCTAACACCCAAAAAAGTAAGTTCCGAGCAATATTCAGGGCTCCTGAATTATGCGTATCACTTTAACGCATTAAAGTTTGCCAGGTTGCTTGCCAAAAATGCTCAAAATCGATTTCGGGTTGTTCATAAAATTGCCACTATAACTGGTGCAGAAAGGGATGATGATGGTTATGTAGCTAACCTTGTTACGGATACGGGGGATCGGCTTACATTTGATTTTTACGTTGATTGTAGTGGCTTTTCCTCCGTAATAATTGACAAAGAGCTCTGTGTTCCATTTATCAGTAAAGCGAATGAGTTGCTAATTGATACCGCTCTTGTTCAGCAAGTGCCAATTGCTGAGGGGGAAGCGCTCAATCCCTATACGACCGCTACTGCACATCAGGCTGGCTGGATTTGGGATATTCCGTTGACCTCGCGTCGTGGGACTGGTTTTGTTTATTCCAGCAAGTATATGGATTATGAGACTGCCGTTAATCGCTATTCCGATTATCTTAATGTTCCGCGCGATTCATTGAGCCCCCGAAAAATTCCAATGGAGGTTGGTTATAGAAAGGAGTTTTGGTGCAAAAATTGCGTGGCTCTTGGTTTAGCCCAGGGGTTTGTGGAGCCTTTGGAGGCAACTTCAATTTTGGTCGCCGATTTTTCTGCGGAGCTGCTGGTTAGAAACTTTCCCAGATACCGGGGTGACATTGATGTCTTAATGCCCCAGTACAATAAAACTATTACCTACGTATGGGATAGGGTTATTGATTTTATTAAATTGCACTATCTCATTTCAGATAGAGTGGATTCTTCTTTCTGGCTAGATAATAAAAATCTTAATTCTGTATCCGATGTTTTAAAGGAGCGTTTGGCCATATGGAGTTTGCGCCCCCCCCAGAAAGCTGATTTTTTTAGCCGTTTTGAATTGTTTGGTGCTGAAAACTTTCTTTATGTGTTATATGGAATGAAATATAACACGAGAACCATGATTTTGAGTGCGGGTGAAATTAATCGCGGCCGCACTTTAATTGAAGAAAATAAAATTTTGGTTGAGCGGTCATCTAGTGTGTTGTTAAAACAAAAAGAATGGCTTCATAAGCTGACTGCTGCGGCGAGCAGAGCGTAATAGTTTTTGTAATTCTGGAGGTTTGGTCTTGTTCCTTCCTGTTTTTACCAGTGGAATATGTGTTTTTGATTTTGAAGGCTTCGACTCCTATGAAGGCAAGGCAAGGGATGATGAAATCATTGACGGATTATTTAATTTGCCGGAGGTGGTCAAAGAAAAGAATGTGATCGATGCTCAAGGAGGGCGATCGCTATCTACTGTGCATCTATATAAAACACATATTATTCCTGAGTTATTAAATTTTAAGCAAAGTCCGTTGGGGGTGTGGATTCTTCACAAGATTGTTGAGTCTGCAGTATTGTTGGGGCTGGATAAGTCCAGGGATGTACGAAAGTTAAAATACTATCGAACCTGGGCTAATCGGATGTATAAAAACTGCGATGCTGTTGCGCATCGGCATGCTGTGGCTGGATCAACAATACCGCATTTAGTTGCTATTTATTATTTGGAGGTTCCTGAGGATAGTGCACAACTGATTTTTATTGATGATAATAATTACGAGATAATGCGTGGTGGTCGATATCATGAATATGCGGCGCATCAACAATTTGTGGTTCCTCCCAAGGCTGGCAGGCTGGTTTGCCATGATGCACGGGCTTTACATGCTACATCTGTTCATGAAAGTCATTTGCCACGCACTTGCCTGATTATTGAGGTAGGTTTTCCACCGTTGCAGTAACAGTCCATGGTTACGTAAGGGAGCACAAAATAGAAATTTCGGTCGTTTTAAGAAAAACCTTTGACAACGTTGTCTGTAGCGCGTAATCTAACCTTGTCCGATGATGACAGCTGACCTGATATCTCTCCTTGTTGGGTCAGTATCATGGGGCATGAGTTCTCTAGAGCTGTAGTAGTGGTCTTGTGGTTAGTGTCCTGCGGGGCACTAACCTTTTTTAACAGTCTGCTATGATCGCGAAGTTGCCACTGGGCGCGCAAACCTTGTTTATCGGTATTGATGGGGGAGGCACCAAGTGTCGCGCCAGTATCATGACCGAAGATTTGCAAGTGCTTGGCACAGGCGTCGGTGGTCCAGCCAATCCTTTTCAGGGCGTTCAACAAGCCAAAGATTCTATCCGCACTGCCGCCGAACTGGCGCTAATCGATGCGGGCCTGCCTACTTCTGCTATGAGTGAATTAATTGCTGGCGCTGGTTTGGCGGGTGTTAATGTTCCCAGCCTTTATGACGTTATGTCTGCCTGGGATCATCCTTTCAAAGAAATGCATTTGACTACCGATCTTCATATCGCTTGCCTGGGCGCGCACAACAGTGACGAAGGCGCGGTGATGATCTGTGGTACCGGCTCTTGTGGTTATTCCTTCGTAAATAATCAGCCATTGTTTATTGGCGGTCATGGTTTTCCCATCGGTGATAAAGGCAGCGGTGCCTGGATGGGGTTGGAAGCTATTCAGGCAGTATTACTGGCCTCTGATAATCTCGGTCCGCAAACCATCATGAGTGAATCAATTGGCGATTTCCTGCAAGCCAGGGGCATGATGATTGTCGACAAAATGTTTGGTGCGCGTCAGGGCGATTACGCCAAGTTCGCTATTTTTGTAGTGGATGCCGCCGATGAAGGTGATGCAGTCGCTATCAATATTGTTAAGGATGGGGCTGCCTACATGAGTGGCGTAGCTCGTAAGCTCTGGGCAACTAACCCGGGGCGTATGTCAATTATCGGCGGTCTCGCTCCGCGTCTGATTCCCTGGATGGATAAAGACATGGCCGATAATCTCTCACCAGTACTTTATCAACCGGAGTTCGGTGCTGTGTATTTTGCAAAACAGGCACTGAAGATGGCAAAGAATAACAACGATCCATTAAGTGCTACCCTTTAACCAGAGTCGACCAATAATATGAATAGTGAAACTATGACAGCTCCTACTACGCAGGAAAGGTATTCAAGCTCGTTCATTCCCTTGGCAATGATCGCCGGGCTTTTCTTTATTTTGGGTTTTGTTACCTGGCTTAACGGCTCCCTGATGCCATATTTAGAGATAGTGCTTCAACTGTCGCCATTTCAGGCATCATTTATCCTTTTCTCTTTTTATATTGCAGTAACTGTTTTTTCATTACCATCGTCCTGGATCATTAGCAAGGTTGGTTATAAAAATGCCATGGCGATTGCACTATCGGTAATGGCTTGCGCTGCTTTGTTATTTATTCCTGCCGCAAAAACACATGAATTTTCGCTCTTCCTGGTTGCCCAGTTCATGATGGGTGCTGGGCAAACCCTGTTGCAAACAGCGGTAAATCCTTATGTGGTAAAGATTGGGCCGGAAGAGTCTGCTGCGCGTCGCATTAGTATCATGGGCATTCTCAATAAGTCGGCTGGTATTGTTGCGCCTATTGTGTTTACTGCATTGATTCTGAGTGGAATGACTGCGCATACATCAAAAACGCCAAGCGCGGAAGAAATAGAGCAGTTAGCTGGCAATCTGGTGATGCCTTATATTTATATGGCCCTGATTATTGGTGTGGTTGCTTTGCTTGTAAAACTCTCATCTTTACCTGAATTGAACTTGCACGAAGAAGATAATGATCACCTTCCGCTGCGTGAGGTATTCCAATTTCCCAGCCTGGTGTTGGGCGTGATTGCACTATTTGTCTATGTGGGTGTTGAAGTGATTGCCGGCGATACTATTGGTGCCTATGGCCGTAGTATTGGGTTTACCAATTTCTCTATTCTCACATCCATTACCATGGGCTGCATGGTCGTTGGTTACATCCTCGGCATTATCTTAATTCCTCGCTTTATATCGCAACAAAAAATGCTGTCTATCTCTGCAGTGTTGGGTGTGATTCTGAGCTTGGCAGTTGTATTTGGCAGTAATGAATCTACAGCTATTAGCTCACTGTTTTCATTCCTGGGGGTTCCTGCAATTCCAAACACCATTTTGTGTATCGCACTATTGGGTTTGGCGAATGCGATTGTATGGCCTGCAATCTGGCCATTGGCATTAAGTGGTTTGGGTAGATATACCGCGACGGGTTCTGCATTGCTGATTATGGCAATTGCAGGCGGCGCTGTATTACCGGTGATCATGGGTGGTGTTGCGAGTCTGGTAGATCGTCAAACCGCTTATATCGTGATGACACCCTGCTATCTGTTTATTCTGTTTTACGCGGCAAAAGGATACAAGTTGCGCAGCTGGAAATAATCTGTCTAAGGATTATTTACTGTTAAGTTTCTAACTACATCTGCGAGGTATCTGATGGTCAAGCAACGTTTTTTGGCTCTTGATGTAATGCGCGGCTTGACCCTCGAGTGGCGCGTTATGGGCGTGCTGCAACGTATTGCCATCGCCTATGGTTTTGCAGCTTTTATTATTTTGTATTTTGGTTTTGCGGCTCGCGTTGTTACCAGCACAATTTTATTGGTTGGTTATTGGGGCTTGCTCAATATCGCGGTGGATCCCTATAGCCTCGAGCACAGTATTGTTCGTCAGGTTGATTTGACTGTGCTGGGTGCCAGCCATTTGTGGCAGGGTAAGGGTATGCCGTTTGATCCGGAAGGTATTTTGAGTACATTCCCTTCCATTGTGAACGTCTTGATTGGTTTTGAGGCAACACGCGTATTGTTGGCGAGTGAAGACAAACAAAAGGCACTCAGTAAATTATTTGTTTCAGCGCTTTTGTTGATCGGTTTGGCGCTGGCCTGGAATACTGTGTTCCCGATTAATAAATCCCTGTGGACCAGTCCGTTTGTGCTGTTGACTTGTGGTGTAGCGATTCTGGTGTTGCTACTGTTGGTTAAAATCGAGCAGTCACCGGCCATAAATGCGGCGCGTCCTGTGTATCACTTTTTTGAAATCATCGGAAAAAATCCGCTGTTTATCTATGTGTTGTCCGGATTGCTGGCGACCACGCTTTATTTGATTCCGGTGGGCAGTGAAAACGCGTACAGCGCACTCTATGGCTTGTTCCGTAGTTTTGCTGACCCTTATTTGGCGTCTTTCCTGTTTGCGATATTGATGGTTTCTATCCTCTGGTTTGTTGCCTGGGTTCTGCATAAGCGCAATATTATTATCAGTCTCTAACGAATCAGTTTATAGCGATCAGTCATACAGATTTACACTGCGGAAAAATATATGAAACAAGCGTTGGTCGGTGCACGAATTTTTACCGGCGAAGAATTTCTGGATAACCAGGCATTAATTATTAATGGCGATACGATTGAAGCAGTGGTGCCAGTCGCTAATTTGCCTGCTGATATTGCGCATGTGGAATTAAATGGTGGTGTGTTGGCACCAGGCTTTATCGATTTGCAAGTAAATGGTGGTGGCGGTGCATTTTTTACTAACGACACCAGTGTTACAGCAATTCAAACCATGCTTGATGGTCATCGTCCAACAGGCACTACGTCGCTCTTGCCAACGTTAATTAGCGATACCCGTGAAGTGCATCAAGCGGGTGTGCGCGCTGTTGCCGATGCTGTTACCGCTGGCATGAAAGGTGTATTGGGTGTGCATGTGGAAGGGCCATTTTTTGATATGGCACGTCGCGGTGCGCACAACGAACGCTACATTCGCAAAATGGAACAAGCGGATATTGATTGGCTGGTTGCTTCAGTAAAAGCGCAACACAAATTTAAAGTAATGCTGACTCTTGCTCCTGAGCATGCTGATGCCGGGCAAATTAAGCAATTAACCTCTGCGGGCGTAGTTGTATGTGCAGGCCATACAGATGGCCACTACGACGATGTGGTTGCCGCATTAAAAGAAGGTCTCTCCGGGTTCACCCATTTGTATAACGCTATGCGTCCAACCACTGGCCGGGAACCGGGCGTAGTGGGTGCAGCGCTTGAAGATGCCAATAGCTGGTGCGGAATTATTATCGATACCTATCACGTGCATGCGGGTTCTGCGCGAATTGCTTATGCGGCCAAACCCAAAGGCAAAATGTATTTAGTAACTGATGCTATGTCGACAGTTGGATCGCCAGAGAAATCGTTCCAGATTTATGGTGAAACGATTTATGAAAAAGACGGTTGTCTGGTGAATGCTGAAGGGCGTTTAGCGGGCAGTGCAATCGGAATGATTGATGCGGTGCGTTTGAATACCCAATGGGTGGGTGTTGAGCTCGCTGAAAGCCTGCGTATGGCATCGCTGTATCCTGCCGAGTTTATGCAGGTTGATAATTATCTTGGTCGTGTTCGCGCAAATTATCGCGCTGATTTAGTTCATTTTACTGATGATTTTAATGTAACTCATACCTGGGTTGCGGGTGATGTACGTGTGCATTCTTAGTTAGACCGGTCAGACAGCAGGTTCCGTTGCCAGACACGCCGTGAACCCATCCATGGGGGCTTATCGTCGACATCCATGTCTCCGATAGCCTGGCAACGGAACCCACTGTCCGACCTCAGTACCAAGTTTTTAATCTCCAAACCACTCACCGGAGTGCTTAATGAAAGTTGTTATCCTGAAAGACGCCGCCGAAGTTGCCAAATACGGCGCTGATATTTTTATCAAACAAATTAAACGTAAACCTGATTCGGTATTGGGTTTGGCGACTGGTTCTACGCCAGTGGCATTGTATAAAGAATTAATTTCTGCATATCAGACTGGTCGTGTGTCTTTCAAAAATGCGAGTAGTTTTAACCTGGATGAATACTTGGGATTGACGGGGTCTCACCCGCAAAGCTATCGCTACTTTATGAATCAACAATTGTTTGATCATGTCGATATCGATAAAACACAAACTGCAGTACCACCGGGTGATGCAGAAGATCCGTTTTCAGCCTGCGAGCAGTACGAAAACAACATCAAGCAAAAAGGCGGTATCGATATTCAATTGCTGGGTATTGGCCGCAACGGGCATATTGGTTTTAACGAACCTTCTTCGTCATTAATGTCGCGCACTCGTGTAAAAACCCTGACGCGCGCCACCATCGATGATAACGCGCGTTTCTTCGGTCCGGATGAGTACCAGCCGCACTTATCCATCACCATGGGTATCGGTACTATTCTGGAATCCAAAAAAGTAGTATTGCTGGCCACTGGTGCTAACAAGGCTGAAGCAATCAAAGCGACAGTAGAAGGCCCATTAACTGCTGCCTGTCCTGCATCTGCCTTGCAAATGCATGAGCATGTTGTGCTGGTAATTGATGAAGCTGCTGCATCGCAATTGACGGATGTAGATTTCTACAAACACATTGAAATGGAAAACCAAAAGTTGTTGGAGCGTTTGGGGCGGGATTGATAATTTTTCCAGCGCTATTTGATACAAAAGGCCAGCGATTGCTGGCCTTTTTTTTACCCAATTGTTTTCTGAATGCGTTGTTGAAAAAACTCAGCGCTTACTCGGCGCCGGGCAAGTTGAGTCGCGCACAATTAATTGCGGATAAAAACCTTCACTTTCTACCGCGCGCTGTGCACGAATAGTTTCAATCAACAACAAAGTTGCGCGCTCGGCGATGGTGGTGTTGGGTTGTTGGGCGGTAGTGAGGTTGGGCCAGGCTTGACGAGAGAAGGGGCTGTCTTCGAAGCCGACAATGGAGAGTTGTTGCGGAACATCTACTCCCTGAATGCGCGCGGCAAATAAAGTACCGGCAGCGATTTCGTCGTTACAGGCGAACACGGCGGTAGGTTTTAAATTGGATGCAAGCAATTGGCGAGTGCGTTTTACACCGGATTCAAATGAATATTCGCCCGGCAAAATCAGTTTTTTGTCGAGGGTAATTTTGTTGGCTTTGAGTGCGGCCTTGTAACCTTCCAAACGTTCGCCACTGGATTTATGCGCTTCTTCACCACCCAAAAAGGCGATGGCTTTGTGGCCCAGATCGATCAGGTATTGGGTAATTTTGTAAGCGGCAGTGCGGTCGTCAATAAAAATGCAGGGGCCTTTTTTATCCGGCGCTTGCGCCCCGGAGAGAATGCGCACAAAGGGGATTTTGCGTTTGCCCAGTGCGGTGAGTACGTCGGGCATTTCCGACATTGGTGGTGTTAATACCAGCCCGCCCACTTGGCTGCGATCCACCATGTTGAGCACTTCATCAATAATATCTTCCGCTTTCGAATCGCAGGGGTGGATAACCAGTTCGTAACCCTGGCGACGACACTCCCCCAGAATGCCCTTTTGCATATCGATCACGTAGTTGCTGTTGGGATTGTCGTAGATAAAGCCGATCGAGGAGGCCGCCCCGCGCAACAGGCGCGCCGACAGGTTGGGTTGGTAATTCAGGGCTTTAACCGCCTGCATTACTTTATCTTGCAGCTCCTGGCCGACAGTGCCTTCTTTGTTGATAACGCGCGATACGGTTTTAAAAGAGACTCCGGCAAGCTTGGCAACATCTTTGATAGTGGCTTTGGCTTTGGGGGCGTGTTTGTCGGCGCTGGTCTTCATCATGCTTTGGCAACTTTCTTTTTGTTAATGGATTTTTATCGCGGTACACAAGACGCCGGCACCGCGTTGGCTAGACTGTAATAGTGTCTAGGGTAGAGCTTAGCTGCCATTGGCGCAATCATTTCAGGGCTGAATTCCTCTCTCTTGATACACGCAAGGTTTTGTAAAGTCTTTTGCGCAGGCTAAAAGGGCGATGGCACCATAAATCCGGTTCTGCTTTCAGTGACTGGTTTGTATCGCTGGTTAACCTGGCTGTTCCTGCTGTGTTTTTACTACAACAATAAAGAGGTATCCCATGAGAAAACTATCGGCGCTAGTGGTATTGCTATCAACTTATTTTTTTTCTGCGGCACTTCAGGCGCAGCATTCACTCACACCCCTGTGGATGGCATCTGATTTACCTACACCGGAATCGGTATTGTTTGTTGCCGATAAAAAAGCCCCTTATTTGTTTGTATCCCTGATTGATGGTGAGGGATCTGCTGCAGATAACAAAGGTGGAATTGCCCGATTGGCGCCGGATGGTGCAGTGCTTGATAAGGACTGGATTACCGGTCTCAATGCCCCTAAAGGTATGGCTATTGTAAAAAACCAGTTATATGTGGCGGATATTACCGAGGTTGTGGTTATTGATATTAAAAAGCAAAAAATCCTGAAAAAAATCCCCATTCCCAACGCAGTATTTTTAAATGATGTTACTGCTAATTCTACGGGAATAGTATTTGTATCAGATACTCGCACCAATAAGGTTTATCGCATTGAAAAAGATGAGCCGACGCTTTATCTGGAAAATATTAATAACGCCAATGGGTTGAAAGCTATAGGTTCGAATTTGTTAGTAGGTGCAGGATCTGAATTATTATTATTTGGCCCAGATAAAGCCCGCTTGACCCTCGCTAAAGGTTTTGCGCAGGGAATTGACGGGGTTGAGATGGCACAGCGTGGTGAATTTATTGTGTCCTGCTGGCCAGGATTGATTTATTACGTCTATGCGGATGGCAAGATTCAGTTGCTTATCGATTCGCAGGCAGACAAAATCAACACTGCGGATATAGGTTTTGATACGGCGACTAACACCCTGTTTGTGCCCAATTTTTTCAAGAACTCAGTCACCGCCTATAATTTGCATTAACCTTTTGTTTTCCTTCGCTTCCACTTTCTCTTCGCTTTCGTGGATGCGCAGTTGGCTTTTTTCATAGGTACACAGTCAGCTCTTTTCTATAGGTACGCAGCCAGCGCTGGCTGCGTATTTTTATCTATTAAAATCGGGTTTTTTTCACGGGTTTTCGCCGCCCTTGCGGGCTTTGGGTTAAGCTAATACGCACAGAATAATGAGTATCGCAGGGGTGATAGTACCGGCGATATAAGCAGCCAACAGGAAATGTGCGTGATCGTTCTACAGCTGTTATACCCGAGGCGAATGTTGATGGCCGGGTACCTTCGACTACTGAGTGTTTTACTGGTGTGTGGGTTAGCGGTTACTACCCATGCCCAGCCTTCCCCCCCGCCAACCAGCAGGGCTGTGCCCCATTTTTCATTTAGCCACATACTGCCCGATCAGGTTGCTGCCATCGGCTATATCACCGCGCTGGCACAGGATCGCACTGGTTTTATGTGGTTTGGTGGCGCCAATGGTTTGGCTCGTTTTGACGGTTACAACCTGCGTATCTATCGCCGTGATGATGCCGACCCGCATAGTTTGAGTCACAACCATATCAATGATTTGCGGCTGGATGCAGCCGGTAACCTCTGGGCTGCCACGCGCGCGGGGTTGAGCCGTTACCAACCCGATAGCGATAATTTTGCGACTTACCCGATTGATCCTGAGGCAGGCCAGGATAACCTCATGGCCATTGAGGAAACTCGTGACGGCCTTTTGTGGTTGGCCGGGCGCAATAATTTGTATGCGCTGGATGTTGCGAGCGGCCAGGCAAAAAAATATGCGATCACCGAGGAGACGAATGCGGGTTGGATACACGCCCTGGCGCATGATCAGCAGGGTATTCTCTGGTTTGGGCATCAGGATCTGGGGTTGGTCAGTTTTAATCCGGCAAATGGGGCTATGCGTCGCTACGGAAAGTCTGAGGGATTGGATTTTTTGGATATCCGCGAATTGTTTGTGGACTCGGCCAATAACCTCTGGATTGGCAGCTATGGCGGCGGCTTGTTTATGCTGGATAAGCAGCGCGAACGCATAGTGGCGGTAAAGCATGATGCCCGTGAGAAGAGTGGCATCGTTTGGTCAATTATGGAGGACCAGCAAAAAAATCTCTGGGTAGGCGATGGCAGTGCGGTCAATGTGCTCGCGCCCGGCAGCGAACAATTTATTCGCTTTACCAATGATGAGTCTGAACCATCGTCGCCCGGTAATTATGTCGTTAACGAATTGTTTATGGATAATACCGGTGATATCTGGCTGGGATACTTTCCCTCGGGTGTGGATGTGATAGATCGCCAGGCCTCGGTGTTTAACAATTATCGCTACGTTGCCGGCAATCCCAATTCAGTGACTGATGGCGGTGTGCTTTCGGCCGTTAAAGACCAGCGTGGCAACCTGTGGATCGGCGCCGGTTACGGCCTGAATTATTTTGACCCACTGCATCAGACCTTCACGCGCTACAAACACGATCCCGCAGATCCCGGCTCCATGAGCGGCGACACAGTACTTTCCCTCGCACTGGATGAACCGGCGCAACAACTATGGTTGGGAGTTTGGTCGCGCGGCTTGAATCGTATGGATTTGGCGAGTGGTAAATTCAAACGCTATTTACCGGATGCCAACAATCCCACTGCTATTCGCGGGCGCGAGCCCTGGGCCCTGGCGCGCGATCAACAGGGCAGGTTATGGATTGCCACTGAAGAAGGTTTAAACCGCTACGACCTCGCCAGCGACTCATTTCGCTATTTTGTTCCTACGCCTGCACAAATGGATGGCGATAAGGTCTTGTATGCGCGTGCAGTTTTTGTCGATCAACAAAATCGTATTTGGGTTGGTGCAATGACCGGCCTGTATTTATTTGACCCTGCGAGCGAAACCTTTACCCGCTACCGGCACAAGGAAGGTGATACCAGCAGCCTGGGCGCGGATATGGTATTTGCGCTTTATGAAGACAGCCGCGGTAATTTTTGGGTAGGTACCGATGGCGGCGGTATTAATTTGATGGATCGCGAACGCGGCACTTTTACTGCCTACACCAGCCGCGATGGTTTAGCCAATGATGTTGTCGCTGGCATTATTGAAGACCAGCAGGGCTTTCTCTGGCTGGGAACGCAAAAAGGGCTGGCGCGGTTTGATAGCGATAAAAAACAATTCCGCAATTTCGATAAACGCCACGGTTTGAATGACAATCTGTTTAATCGCAACTCGCCGATAAAATTAAATTCGGAAGAATTATTTTTTGGCAACAGCAAAGGTTTTGTGCTGTTTGATCCGGCAGTAATTACCACTAACCAGCATCAACCACCGGTGGTTTTGTCGGGCCTGTCAATACTGAACAAACCGGTTGCGATTGGTGGAAAATCTTCACCGTTAACTAAGGCCATTAATCGCACTGACGCCATTACACTCACGCACAAAGACTCGGTATTTACGCTGGAGTTTGCTGCGCTCAGTTACCAAATGAGCGAAGAGAATCAATATGCCTACCGTCTGTTAGGCTTTGATCACGACTGGATTTCTGCCGGGAATAAACGCACTGCCACTTACACCAACCTGGACCCGGGCAATTATATTTTTGAAGTCAAGGCGAGTAACAATGATGGCGTTTGGAGCGATCAAATCCAGCGCTTGAACATTCACATTGCACCACCATTTTGGCGCACCTGGTGGGCCTATATTCTTTACGCGCTCTTGCTGGGTTCATTAATCCTCTGGTTCTTGCGCATCCAGCGTTTGCGTTTGCAATTCGAACAGCAGCAAGTGGAGCAAGAGCGCTCACTGGTGCGGCGCCTGCAACAAGTCGATAAATTAAAAGATGAATTTTTAGCAAATACCTCGCATGAATTGCGCACCCCCTTGAATGGCATTATTGGGTTGGCGGAATCTTTGCTGGATGGTGCTGGTGGCGCTGTGTCAGCGCAGGCGCAATATAGTTTGCGTTTAATTGCGGCCAGTGGGCAGCGCCTTGCGGCGCTGGTGAACGATATTCTGGATTTTTCCAAACTGAAAAATCAGGGTATAGCGCTGCATAAAAAACCCATCGATTTGCGTGTGCTGGTCGATATAGTCATCACCTTGTCGCGGCCACTAGTGGGAGCAAAAAAAATTGAACTCAATAATTTCGTACCCAGCGATTTGCCAGCTATTTATGCGGACGAAGATCGCCTGCTGCAAATACTGCACAACCTGATTGGTAATGCGGTGAAGTTTACCCACGAGGGCAGCGTGAATGTGTATGCCGAGGTCTGGGATGATCAAATTCGTGTGCAAATTGTAGATACCGGTATTGGCATTCCCGCTGATCACCTGAGCGCAATTTTCCAGGCTTTCCATCAAGTGGATGGTCGCACTGAGCGCGCTTACGGTGGCACCGGGTTGGGCTTATCCATCACCAAACAATTAGTGGAGTTACACGGCGGCAGTATTGCGGTCGAGTCAACCCTGGAGCAGGGTTCGATATTCAGTGTCATGTTGCCGCTCTCACTGGAGTTGCCTGCAACACCGTCGGAAGATTTGCCGCATAGGGCAGGTGTCGAAGCGAGCGGGCAAATTGCGGCGCGAGTCATTTCCAGGCCCGAAACAGAGGGACTGGCGCATCAGGGGCATATCCTGGTGGTGGATGACGATTCGGTGAATCGCACAGTGTTAGTCAATCACCTGGCTCTGCGCAATTATCGCGTGACCGAAGCTACCAGTGGTGAAGAGGCAATAGCGCTGGTTGAACAGCTGGGCGATGTCGATGTGATCTTGCTGGATATTATGATGCCGAAAATGTCTGGCTATGAAACCTGCAAACGTCTACGCGAAAGTTATCGCACCTATGAGCTGCCCATTATTTTTCTCACCGCGCGTGAACAGACCAATGATCTGGTGTTGGCTTTTGCGGCGGGCGCCAATGATTATTTGGCCAAGCCGATTGCAAAAGAAGAATTGCTGGCGCGGGTGGAAATGCATTTGCAACTCTACAGTGCAACCCAATACCTGGATAAAAAAGTAGCCGAACGCACCGAAGAGTTGCGCGCAAAAAATGAAGGCTTACGGTTGGCGCAACAGGAATTGCAAAAGGCTTACAAAAAATTGGAAGAGGCCAGCTTGTCAGATCCATTAACCGGTTTGCACAATCGTCGCTTCCTGAGCAAATCCATTAGCGCGGATTTATCACTGGTGGATCGTGACTATAAAAACTGGCAAGACGCGAATCACGGGCGCAGTGAAGATTCGATTTTCTGGCCACCACCGCGCGACAAGGATTTGATTTTTTTACTGCTGGATGTCGATCATTTCAAAGCCGTCAATGATACCTACGGCCACAGTGCAGGCGATAAAGTGCTGGAACAATTAAGCCGCACCCTGGAAGATGTGCTGCGCGATTCCGATTATCTGGTGCGCTGGGGCGGAGAAGAATTTTTAATTGTGGCGCGTTTTTGTTCACGCGATGAAGCGGCAGAAATGGCAGAGCGAATTCGCCAGTCGGTCGCTAATTATTCTTTTGATATTGGCGATGGGATTCACATCCATAAAACCGTATCCCTCGGCTATGCAATTTACCCTTTCTATCAACACAACCCTGAGGCATTGAGTTGGGAGCAGGTAGTGAATATTGCCGACCGCGCGCTCTACGCCGCTAAAAAAGCCGGGCGTGATTGCTGGGTCGGTTTTGACAGCCGCTTGAGTCACGGTTCAAGCGCAAATCCTTTGCAGGAAAATCTGTTGCAGGAAATGATTGAGCAGGGCGAGTTGCAGGTGTTGGCATCGCGGGCATTTACTCCTGCAGATTTAACGCGCTGATCAGTGTTTATCTTGCTGTTGCTGGAATGCCTGCAATTGCGCGCTACTGGCTTCCTGTTGGTATTTATCTTTCCACTCCGGGTAGGGTATGCCGTACACACGGGTGCGCACCGCTTCATAATCCAACTGGATTTCTGCATCGGCCGCTGCCGCCACATACCATTTACTCAAACAGTTGCGGCAAAAACCGGCCAGGTTCATCAGGTCAATATTTTGCACATCCTTGCGGCTGTCCAGGTGTTCCAGCAGACGACGGAAAGTAGCAGCTTCCAGAGCTTGTTGTTGTTCGGGGGAAAGGTCTTCAGGTTTCATAACCGGGCTCCGTATTTGATATTCAGTGAGGCATAGGCTCTTCAAAGGTGGGGCATAGCTTCTTCAAAGGTGGGGCAGTGTCTGCGATCGGCGTGCCCGGGTCAAATTTGGTAAATTCTGTGTGCTTAAGTTCCCCGCTGCCTTGAACCTCAAATCATCCTGCCTATACTCAATTCGTGCTGGTTTGCTGGCGCTTATTCCATTGTTTGATATTTAGACATTTTTGCCGCTTTTCGAGGCGTTTATTCTGCGCTGGGGGTTTGCGTGAATATTATTTTGGGGATCATATCGGGGTAGTAAAATCGGCTGGCGCGCTGATGACGCCCTCCAAGTTTAAGAAAACGTTTTATTTGGAAATGTTGACCCTGCTCTATGACATCCTCAACAAAACCCGTCGCGAAGGTTTAATGGCCATCGAAGGGGATATTGAAGAGCCTGATTCCAGCCCGATTTTTGCGAATTACCCTGACATCCTTAAAGATCATCATATTGTTGAATTTATCTGCGATTACCTGCGCATTATGGTGGCGGGAAACATGGCGCCGCACGAACTGGAATCGCTCATGGAGCAAGAGCTGGATGGCCATCACCAGGAAGCATCGCTGGTGCCAGGGGCGATTCAAAACGCAGCGGATGGTTTACCTGGTTTCGGTATCGTAGCGGCGGTGCTCGGGGTAGTAATTACCATGGGCAAGATTGGCGGCCCACCAGCAGAGTTAGGTCACTCGGTGGCGGCAGCACTGGTGGGAACCCTGATGGGTATTTTGTTTGCCTACGGCATCATCGGCCCTTTCGCCAGCTACTTGAACCACAAACTGCGCGATGAGTCGCGCGCGTATGAATGCATTAAAGCAGTGTTGGTTGCTTCCATGAATGGTGTACCGCCGCAGGTTGCCGTTGAGTTTGGCCGCAAAGTTTTGTTCCATAGCGTTCGTCCTACTTTCAAAGAGTTGGAAGAGCAATATCGCGCAAGCAAGAAATAAGGGCTTGAGTGATGGAAAAAGGCGCAACGCAACAACCCATAATTATCAAAAAGAAAAAGGGCCACGGCCATGGGCACCATGGTGGCTCCTGGAAAGTGGCGCTCGCGGATTTTATGACTGCGATGATGGCCTTCTTTTTGTTGATGTGGTTATTGGGCAGTACCTCTACCGAAGAACAAAAAGCCATTGCCGGTTATTTTCAGGACCCGGGCAGTGAATATGTAGTGGGCGAGGGTGGTGCAGACCTGGGTTTGATTAGCCAGGACCAGCCGCTCAAACAATCCCAATCGGATGAACCCGATAACGATATGGCCAGCGATAAAGAAGCCAATAAAGATCATGATAAGGATATGTCGGAAGATCAAATCAAAAAGGAAATGGAAAAAATTGAAACCCAGCAATTGGAAGAATTGAAAAAGCAATTGGAAACCGAAATCAATTCGCTCGATTCTGTGTTCCAACAAATCAAAGACCAGATCCTTATCGATTTCACGGCGCTAGGTTTGCGGATTCAAATTGTGGATAAAGACCAGCGTCCTATGTTCGATGTGGGCAGTGCCAATTTAAAACCCTGGTCGTCCGATGTATTGCATGCACTTGCCCCGATTCTGGATAAGGTGCAAAACAAAATCAGCATCACCGGCCACACTGACTCTACGCCCTATGGCGCTGGTGCCACCTACACTAACTGGGAGTTGTCTGCCGATCGTGCCAACGCCGCACGGCGCGCTTTGCTGGAGGGGACCTACCCTGAAACCAAAGTGGCCACTGTACAGGGAATGGGCTCCGCCGCACCGCTGTTGGTGGATAAACCCAATGAGCCGATTAACCGCCGTATTGCGATTATTGTGCTGAAAAAAGCCGTCGCTGAAGCCCTGGGCAGCGGTGTGGGAATTGATAGCAATAGTTTGATGAAAAGCGCAGATCCATTTAGTGGTCCTGCCCCTAAAATTTTATCACCCACCGAAGTGGATGATGCGATTGATGCGCAGAGTGCGCCATAAAAAAAGCGCGGTTGGTTTTAATCTCTCAAAAACAAAAAAGGGCTGAATTAATCAGCCCTTTTTGTTTTTTGCCATTTTACTTTTTTGGTGGGAAATGGCTATTGCCAATTAATGTGAATGCGATTCTGCAGGTAGTTTTCCCATGCGGTGCAGCACGTGTTCTGCCATGCCACTGGCGAGTTGCTGCTCGCTCAGGAATATTTTGCCGATCTTTTCTTTTACCCACAGCTCAGCCTCTTCCTCATTGTGCGTGCGAATAACTGTTTCAATTTTCGGATTGAGCTGGCGCGCAGCATCAATCATCTGGCGCACATGAAAGGTGTTGGACGTCGCGGCGACCAACATACCGGCGTGCGCAATATGCGCCTGGATCAATACATTGGGGTCTGCCGCATCACCACAGACGGCGGGAATATTTTTCGCACGAAGCTGCTCCACAATTTCGCGATTGGTATCGGCAACTACATAGGGAATTTGCTGTTCATCCAGTAATGCGGCAATACGGCGACCAACACGGCCGTAACCTACCAGCACCACCTGCCCGGAGAGAAAGGCTTCGTTGGTCGTCATGGGCAATACGGCGAGCGGGTCGTCGCTCATTTCTAATTGACGAGCGAAGGCAGAGTGTTTTTTGGCCCAGCGTTGCAAAGGCTCCAGGCTGGCAAACATCACCGAATTCAGTGCGATGGACGCCAGGGCGCCGGCGAGAATTAAATTCTGCCCGGTTGCATCCATTAACCCCAGACTCATGCTTAGGCCGGCGAGAATAAAGGAGAACTCACCAATTTGTGCCAGGCTGGCGCCAACGGTTAAGGCGGTGTTGAGCGGATAGCGGAACATTAACACCAGGGCAACCGCCACTATCGTTTTGCCAAACATAATAATCGCCACCACGGCGAGCACTTTTAGCGGTTCATTAACAATAATATGGAAGTCAAACAACATGCCGACCGAAACAAAAAACAACACGGCAAAGGCATCGCGCAGCGGTAGCGAATCATCGGCGGCGCGATGGCTAAATTCAGATTCGCGCAGCATCATGCCGGCAAAAAAAGCACCCAACGCGAAAGACACATCAAACAAAGCCGCTGAGCCGTAAGCGACACCTACGGCAGTGGCGATAACACACAGACTAAATAGTTCGCGTGAACCTGTACCCGCCACCCACCACAATAGTTTGGGTAGTACGCGTTTGCCCACAATCAGCATAAAGGCAATGAACGCAATTACTTTACCGATAGTGATCAGCACCGTGAGGGTGATGTTATCGCTGACTGGTTCGTGACCTTCCCCGGCACTGTGTCCTCCCAGCAAGACCGCAAAAGCGGGCAGCAGTACCAACACCATCACCATCACCAGGTCTTCAACCACCAGCCAGCCCACGGCGATCTTACCGTTAATGCTGTCAATCACCCCGCGCGCTTCCAACGCTTTTAGCAGCACCACCGTACTGGCTACCGATAATGCCAAACCAAATACCAGTGATTCACCAAAGCTCCATCCCCACCAGAGGCCAGCACCGCCGCCCAGTGCGGTAGCCACGGCAATTTGCACAATCGCGCCGGGTATGGCGATGCGTTTTACGGCGAGTAGATCATCAATCGAAAAATGCAGGCCGACACCAAACATGAGCAGCATTACCCCGATTTCAGCCAGCTGCGCGGTCAACTCCATATCGGCAACAAAACCGGGGGTATAAGGGCCAACAATAATGCCTGCGATCAAGTAGCCAACCAGTGGCGGCATGCGCAGGCGCGTAACAAGGAAACCAAGGATCATAGCCAGCCCGAGGCCGGCGGCAATGGTAGTAATCAAGCTGATATTGTGTGGCATAGGGTTATTTGTCCTCTGTCATTGAGGCTGGACTATAAAGTCAGAAAATAAACCTGCACAACCCACGGATTTTTCTAACCTGCCATTGAATACCTTTGAGACTAGCCCCAAATCGCCTGAACCTTGAATATTTCCCGCAATTTGCGGGATTTTGGGGTACTAACCCGCGCTATGTAAATTTGCGTTAAATTTTGGAGGATAGGGCCATGTTCTACGATCTAACGGTTGTGCAATTCAGCAAAATGCTCAACAACCTCAATAATTTTCTGGATAAAGGCGCAGCCTATGCCGAAGCAAAAAAGTTTGATGTGAGTGTACTGCTCAACTCGCGTCTGGCTCCTGACCAGTTCAATTTGATTCGCCAGGTACAGATCGCCTGCGATACCGCCAAGTTAGGCGCGGCGCGTTTGACCGGCAAAACCGAGTCTGCCCCGGTGCATCCGGATACTGAAACCACGCTGCCTGAATTAAAGGCACGCATCCAGTCGGTATTGGATTATCTCGCCACCTTCACCCCTGCGGATTTTGCCGATACCGCCGAGCGCCATATCAGCCAGCCGCGCTGGGAGGGTAAATACCTCACCGGTTACGAGTTTGCCATTCAGCATGCGATTCCCAACATTTATTTCCATGTCACCACGGCTTACGCGATCCTGCGCCACAATGGTGTGGACTTGGGTAAAAAAGATTACCTTGGCAGCCTTCCCTACAAAAGCTAATAGATTGCATTAGTCCACAAATTGCCCGCAGTTGTTTATTAACAGCGGGCAGTTGCAGTGCAGTTAATTGCACACTATTAACGCCCTACAATTACAAAAAACACAGCACCAAGGATCAGCTTCATGTCAGATATTAAATGGGACATCTACTTAATCGGTGAACCCAAACCCGGTATTGATCGGCCCACACTGGTACGCAATCTCGCCACCTTATTTAAAAAAGAAGTTCCCACCATTGAAAAAATGTTGCGTAAATCGCGCAGCTTGATTAAGGCCAATGTTGACCAGCTAACAGCAAAAAAATACCAGGCTGCTATTGCCAAAGCGGGTGGTCAGTGCGAGTTGCTGGAGCAAGGGGAACAATTATTTTCGGATGATGTCCCCAGTGCTGTTGCTGCTCCCCCGGTGTTAAGTGTTGCTCCTGTTGAAAATACACCTGCATTTACAGTTGCGCCCTCGTTGGACAATGTTACTCACACATCACCTTACGGCGCTCCTCAATCGAATCTGGAGAGTTCCAATCATTGTTGTTTTAAATGCGCAGCTCCGCTTCATGCAGGTGTAGCCCATTGTCCCCAGTGCTATGCGCAGCAACCCCGGTTTAATAACAAAAGCAAAGTTACCGCTGGCTTTCTGGCATTTTTCCTTGGAGGGTTTGGTGTACATCGTTTTTATTTGGGACAGTGGTGGGGTGTTTTTTATTTGCTCTTTGCGATTACCGGTATTCCCGGTCTGATTGCGTTTATTGAAGCGCTGGTATTTTGGTTTACTCCGCGCGCGCGTTGGGAGCGCAAATACGGGCAGGTTGCCGGCGGTGGTGCAGGTATGGCTGTCGCATTGGTTATTGGTGTTATTAGCTTTGTGGTCTTTCTCGGTATTGCTGCAGCGGTTGCCTTGCCTGCTTATCAGGATTACACCGCACGTGCCAAGATAGATGCGGCAATGCCATTAATTAATCAAACACGTGAGCAAGTTGAAAAAATTATTTTGGAAAAGAATTTTCTGCCCAGCGAAAATATTCTTGCTGGACTGCCTGAAACCATCAGCAGCCCGCAAGTGCAATCTGTTCGTTTGAGTGATGGTGCGCAGATGATTGTTACTTTCGACACGATGGTCGGTACAGATAAAGCGCCGACTATTATCTGGACGCCGACCAAAACGGGCGATCACATTGAATGGGATTGCCTGAGTGGTTCTATGCCTGATCGTTCGCGCAACCCGGAATGCCGCGGTGGTGCAGGCGCGCCCAATGCCAACAAATAACCCCTACGAAGCACCTGAGTCCAATCTGGAGCCTGTGATTCAGGCTCCTCGTAACATGCTGTGGTGGAAGATATTCTTTTGGGTTTTCTTGGTAATTCAGTTGTCGGCTGCCATCAGCATGTTGACTGGTTATGAAACGCTTACGTGGCAAGATCCTATTGATATTGTTATATACGGTTTTGTGTGTGCGGGTATATTTGGTTTTGTTTACCAGAAAAAGATTCTGGTTCCCTTTGCCTGGCGCATTCTTATAGCGATCACATTGCTGTGGGATTCTTTTTATCTAGGGACTGAATTTTACGATCTTTTGGTAACAGAGGAGGACGCAAGGGTTATATTTGCGATTATCCTGATAGTTTTTTCACCGTTACTGTTTTTGCAATATCTGGCGCTTTATAAATACGCTTTTCAATCTGCTTACTTGTGGCAGGAAAACACCAAGCGCGCTGCTTCAGAATGAAGCAGCGCGCTTTTTTAGCCTTGTAAATATTTATGGTTGCGCAATTTTTGCCTTGCGCACCAGCTGGATAAACTCGGTGCGATAACCGAACTCATCCTTCCCTTTATTGGCTTGCGCCAGTTCAATCACTTTGTCGTAGTTGTAATCACCCACATAGTTGCTGCCGCGCAGCAGCTGGGCAAAACCAGCAACAGCCACTGAAAAGTTAACTTCTTGTTGATAGTCGGGTTTTGCTTCCAGCAATTGATTGGTGATTGGTGTTTCAATCAATTTTGATTGGCTTTCGCTTGGCAATTTGTAGCGCAGGCGCAGGAAGGCCAATTCATTCGATTTGCTATCGGCAGCTTTCTGGTTTTGATAGCGACTTGGCTCCAGCAATTTATGCTCGGCATTTGCCGGTGTGATTTCATAAATTGCGGTAACTCTGTGGCCTGCGCCAATTTCACCGGCATCTACCTTGTCGTTGTTAAAGTCTTCGCGGTTTAGCGCGCGGGTTTCATAGCCAATCAAGCGATATTCAGCAACTGTGGCAGGGTTAAACTCCACCTGGATTTTCACATCTTTAGCGATGGGAAACAGGGTTGATGTTGCTTCATTGACCAACACTTTTTGCGCTTCGCTCAGTGTATCAATATAAGCAGCAGTGCCATTTCCATTTTGTGCCAGGGTTTGCATCATGGCGTCCTGGTAGTTGCCCTGGCCGAAGCCCAGCACCGATAAATAAATTCCTTTATCGCGTTTGCGTTCAATTAAATCCTGCAGTGCATCGTCACTGGTTTGGCCGACATTAAAATCGCCATCGGTGGCGAGGATAATACGGTTAACCCCTTTTGCATTGAAGTTGGCTTCGGCTAATTGGTAGGCGAGGGCAATACCTTCTGCACCGGCAGTGCTGCCGCCCGCTTGCAAATTATTTAATGCCGCGAGGATTTTGGTTTTCTCTTTGGCTTTGGTTGGCTCCAGCACTGTACCTGCAGCGCCGGCGTAAACCGCGATGGCAATAGTGTCGTCGGGTTTGAGTGAATCCAGCAATAAACTCATGGATTGTTTTACCAGCGGCAATTTGCTTGGTTCATCCATAGAACCGGATACATCGAGTAAAAACACCAGGTTGGATTGCGGGATCTCACTGGCCGGTAATTGATAGCCTTGAATACCAATATGAATTAATTGATTGCCTTTTTTCCAGGGCGAATCCATCACACTGACATGGGTAGCAAAAGGTGTTTTTTTATCGCGCGGGGTCGGGTAGGCATAATCAAAATAATTGATCATTTCTTCGGTACGCACAGAGTCTTTTGCGGGCAATTGACCCGCGTTCAGCATGCGTCGTGCAAAACTGTAAGAAGCAGTATCCACATCAATCGAAAAAGTGGAAACCGGGTTTGCACCCACGGCAGTTACTGCATTTTCTTTGAAGTCTTCAAAACGATCACGAAATTCTTGTGGTGGTTGCGCACTGATATCCACGTTGGCTTCGCGCTTTAACGCAGGCGCCGCAGCAAGTCCGGCGTGAATTGATTTTGAAAGTTCCGCTTCCTGGCCTGCAAAGCTATCACTTACCGGGGCCGGCATGGCCACTGCAGGTTGCGGAGCGCTGAGAACGACTTCTTCTACAGGTTCCTGCATTATTGCCATGTCCGCAGCTGGCTCCCCATGGATTTTTTCTTTGGCAAGTTTCGGCTCGTTAATCACATTCAGGGGTACGTTTGTTCTTGCCGCCTGAGTTTCTATGGCTTCGGCCAGTTGTTGCTCGTTGGAGCGAATCATAAAGTGCTGGGTAAAGGTTAGGCCTGCGACAACCGCGAGGCTGGATGCAGCAATCGCGGAAATCAGTGCAGGTTTTTGCCAGATAGGACGACTATCTGAATTGCGATTGGCGAAACTTGAATTGTTCATTGAATCACTCCCGTGATGATTGATGTCACGGGTAGGACGCAGGCGTTGGAAAAATCCTTGGAAGATGTTGGATTTTTTTTGCAAATTATTTTGCGCGGCGTCTGTTGTCAGGTTTTCACTGGCTGGATTTTCTGAACTTTCTGTAATGATTTGGGCCTGTTGCGCATTAAATGCAGCCATAGCCGCGGCAATATGACGTGCTTTAACCTTGGCATCCGCCGCAGGTGTTGGCTGTTGCAACTGTTGCTGCAGCTCTTCTGGTAATTGATGTTCATTCATATCTTGTTTGTTCATATCCTGTTTTTTCATAGGGCAAGCTCCCCGCTTCCATCACCTTGCTGCAGTTGATGAAGCTGTTTGCGAATTTCATGCAGCCGCCAGGACACGGTCGACTCCTTTATTTGCAAGATCGCTGCCGCTTCTGCATGGCTAAGGCCCTCGGCATGAACTAACAGGGCTGTTTCTTTAAAACCTTCGGCAAGTGAATCCAGCCAGTGCAAAACCTGGCGCAGGTAAATGCCGGTTTCTGCGCGCTGGTCTGTATGCGTCTCTTCGGCCAACTGCTCCAGGTCGTCATGCTGGTGGCGGTGTTGGCTGCGCTGCCAGTCCTTGGCGCAATTGATGACTAATCGATAGAGCCAACTGCTAAATGCAGCCTCAAAACGAAATTGCCCAATGCTCTGTGCCAGCTTGATACAAGCGAGTTGGGTGACATCCTCCGCGTCAGCGCGATTGCCGCACCAGCGATAGGCAAAGCGAAACAGCTGGTCGTAACAACTTCCCAGCAATTGCTCGAAGGCCTGGCCATCACCGCTCTGTGCGGCCTTAATTAATTGTTGTTCTTCAAATGGCATAAGCCGTTCCGGTGTATTTGCCCCAATACCTGGTTCCTCTGGTTGTGCCTTCAGGATGCTGTCAGTAGTTAGACGCCCATAAATGCCAAATCCTTGGTGATGGCAATATTCTGTCGAATTTATTTACATTGCTGAATTTATTTTGTGATGCAGTTATCACTATATCGTTGTTTTATCTATGAAATTTTAAACTGGCGTACAAATTGCTGATTTTGACGCCATGGGTGAGATGCTTAATCCCCAATAACATTAGCAACAGGGTGCTTATGATGTCCAAAGTAATTGCGATTCGGGTTTTAGGCGTATTGGCGGGTTTGTTCCTGACGTTTGGTGCTCAGGCAAATCTGATTGTTAACGGTGGCTTCGATGATAACAATGTTGCCGCCGGTAACTGGGCTTACTTCCCATCTTCCAGCGTGAATGGCTGGGAAGGCGATAACATTGAAATTTGGGATAGCTTTGGCGGTGTAGTTGCACCGGAAGGTACCCAGCACGCAGAGCTTAATGCTCATCCGTTTGACGGTACTGTGTTCTCTATCTACCAAAGTTTTGCCACAGTCATTGGCCAGACTTATGACGTGTCATTTTTTTACAGTGCACGTTCCAGCAACAGCGAACAGTTTTCCTTTGGCGCCGGCACTTTGGCGGCATTGTTAAATGACCATGTGGTGGGCAGTTGGAAACAATATACCGGCAGCTTTGTTGCAACCGGTACTACCAGTACCATCACCTTCACCAGTTACGACAATTCAACCGTTGGTAACTTTTTGGATGATGTAGTTGTTACTGCGCGCGCAAATGTGGTGGAGTCAAATCCAATTCTGATGTTGGTTATTGGTTTGGCTGGTTTGTTTTATAGCAGAAGAAAATTACGTAACGTCCGTTAATTCTTAGTTTTTAGCGTTTTGAAAAAGCTCGCCAATGCGGGCTTTTTTTGTTTTTTCTGCATGCCATTTTTTTAACAATTAATCACAAAATAACAGCTCTTTTTGGGTAAAAAAGCATAGCGGCTGTGGCGTATAAATCATTAGAATGCGCAGGCCAACTTTGTTGGTGTTAATGGGCGATTTTTCAACACAACTTTTTAAGTTGATGAAAACTCGCTGGATTGAAAACGTTGAACTGATGGAATTTTTATGTACTTTCAATGGTTGAAAAAAATAGTAATCGCCGCTGGTTTTGTACTGGCTGCAAATGCACAAGCAGGTTTGATTACCGATGTTGAAACAGTCAACAAAACTGTTTCATTCGGTGCTTCAAAAAGCTGGACACACAATATTCTGGATCAGGGGTTTGTTCTGGGCACAGCGCAAAGCGCTACGCTGACAATTGAATTTCGCGATGACAAAGACCCATGGTATTTGCCTTTTGAAACAGCGCTGGTGCAAATTGGTTTGTTCGATTTGCAAGATGGCGGTTTGGTGCTTAATCCAACCGTGAACTGGACTGGTGGTTTGGGCTTGAGCTCATTGGTAAAATTGAATGCAGATGGTTCTATCTTTATTCAGGTTACCAGTGTGCTGGGTGATTTTGTGATTGGTAAATCTACCCTCAGTGTAATTACCAAAGAGGTAAGTGTGCCTGAGTCAAGCAACCTGATTCTTTTTGCATTGGGTTTGTTAGGTTTAGTCATTGCCAGAAGAAAAGTGCGTGCTTGATTATTGTCTTGTTCCGCATAAAAAACCGCTCGTATGAGCGGTTTTTTATGTCTTGGGAAATCGTGTGATCGCGCGTTCCAATTTTTTTAATTGATCGTCTTTTAGTTGGCCAGATTCTTGTCCTGAAGTTGGGCTTGGGTATTGATAGGCAATTTGTACAAACAACTGATGAATGGTTTCCAGTGCTTGTTGGTATTCCGGGCAGGTGTGTAACAGGCGTTGGATAAAATCCCCCAGGGTTTCACCGGGGGTACGAGTGTGGCCTGATTGCATCAGTTTTTGTTCGAGTTTTTGGATAGCTCGTACTTCAGGTCGTGTGGGCTGCGACAATTGATTGCGCAGTAATATCCAGGCAAAAAGTGCAGCGCCCGCCAGCCCCAGGGCAATGAGCCAAAGTGTTAATCGCCAGCGCTCGGTACCACCGAGCAGGCGTGATAGTAGCCCCTCTTGCGTTTCATTGTCGTAATTAAGTACCCAGCGTTGCCACACATAGGTTGCAGCGTCCCAGCGCACTTGTAACTGCAGTAACAGTGACGAATTCAACCATGCGCTACTGACCAGCTCCAGGTCGGACTCGTTGAGTGCTTCATTAATGCCTTGTTGTATCCGATCAGGTGCGACTGCGGCAGTAGGATCAATCATTTGCCAGCCTTTTCCCTCAAGCCACACTTCTGTCCAGGCGTGGGCATCGGATTGGCGTACCAGCAAATAGTTCTCAACCGGATTCCATTTCCCCCCTTGGTAACCCACTACAACCCGTGCGGGAATTCCTGCGGCACGCAACAAAAAGCTAAAACTGCTGGCGAAGTGCTCGCAAAAGCCGCGCTTGGTTTGGAACAAAAACTCATCGACTGAATGTTGCCCAAGGGTGGGCGGCTGCAGTGTGTAAATGAATTCACGATTAAATACCGCTAGCGCGCTGTCAATAATTTGCTGGTCACTCAGTTGCTTGTCTCGCCAGGCCTGCGCCAATGCATGGGTTTGCGGGTTGCTTTCTTTTGGCAGGCGAGTGTAATTGTCGCGTTGGAATTTGGACAATTGTGGTGCTTCAGGCCAATCAATTTGTAATGCAGATGTCACTTCATAACTCATACGTTGTGCGAGTGGAATCCGGTTCATCAGTAGCGAGTCTGTGGTGATACGAAGCTGGCCTGCGGGCGTTTGTGCTTGCTGTGGGGTCATCAGACTAAATAGCCAGGGTTGGCCGTGAGGCTCAACAATAACGCTGTAAGTAATCCAGTCTCGTTTGATAGCGGTATCTATATCAGCTGCTCGCCCTCCCCATGTATCGCGCATTCTCCAGCTGCGGCCATCAAAGCTATCCAGTACCAGCCCGCGCCAATAAAGTTGACTGGCACTGGGCACCTTATCATTGAAGCTCACTCTGAATGCCGGGGCAGGGTTGAGTGCAAGGTTGCCCAGATCACCAGGGGCCAGGCTATCGCTAAAGCCGGTTTTGGCTGCCTGTTGGTTAGGGGTTGCCCAGAGAGGGCCCAGGCGTGGGATAACGACAAACAACACCAGCATGATGGGGAATGCATGGAGCAGAATCGCGCCGCCACGTTTCAGGCGGGCTGCTGGCGGCTGCGTTCGGGTAAGGTAGAGTGAACGCCAACTGGCCAACAGCAGGGCCACGCTCACCAGGCAATAGACTGCCATTTGCGGGGTTTGGCTAAACAGTAGCTGAGTTGCGCTGATAATAAAGCCAATCAGAATTAGCAGTTGGGCATCGCGGGTGGAGTTGACCTCCAGTAACTTGAGTGAAAACGCGCAAACCAAAAGGCCAATCATAGTTTCCGTGCCCGATTGGCCTGAGTAGCTGGCGTACATTCCCAGCGCGCAGATGCCAGTGAGCAAACTTTTGGCAAGTTTGCCGGGGGCGTTCCAGCGGGCGCGAAACATCTGGACTCGCCAATAGGCGGCTATTGCCCACACCAGCCATAGCCACAGCGGGAGATTAAATAGTAGTGGCAGGATCAATACTGCCTGCATAACCAATAACCAGGCGAGTTTGTCGCGTACCAGATACTCGGTCCGCTTTGCTGCTGGTTTAGGATGACCTCGCCATAAACGGGCAATCACTTTAAGTAACTCTCAGGTCGCGGTAGATCAAATTCCGCCAATATTGTGAGCACGGAAGCCAGGTGGTGATCGCCCAGAGCCGGCGCCAGTTCTACACCGGGCATTGCCAGGCCATAGGGAATCTGCCGACGTTCATATTCCAATGCCCAGAAACAGAGCCCGGCCAGGCGTAACTCCTGGGGCTGGTTCAGGTTCTGCCAATCCAGCCACTTCTCGGCGGAAAAGTAAGCTTCATATTCTTTGGTAAACAACCCTTTTTCCTGCGCATATTGTTTCCAGGCAATGTGTTTGATTGGGTCTCCCGCCTGGTAGCTGCGCAACCCGGAAAAGTCATCGCCACCCGGCTGGGGCGATCCTCCCTCCTCTTTGCCCTGAATAGATTGGTGCTTAGGCTCCTCACAGGCAATCGGGGCTGGATAGATAAGCGCCTGCGCATCCAGATTCAACCAGGTCCAGCAGCGAATAATCCCCAGTGGAAAAGTACTTTGCAAGAGCAGACGTCCCGGCCACAAATACCCGCGCTCCTTGCTATCTGCGTACAAGGTAACGCGCACAGGCTCGTTAGCATTGAGAGTGATAACACGGGTGTCGCCGCCGGGCCAGCGCAACTCGAGGTGGTCACAGCCTTGTTTGTGAGTGGTGATTAGTTCTAACTCAAAGGCAGCAGGTTCACCGGCGAATGCCGGTTTGGCTGCAATAAATTTAACCTTAATACCGGCTAGGTTGGCGAAGGCATGGAGTATGGCCACCACAAAAATGCTCACCATCAAATAGGCGAGTGCCAGAATCAGGTTATTTTGGTAGTTGGTACCCAGCATCCAGATGATCAGGCTCACCAACAGAAACATCAGCCCGGTCAGGTTGGGAAAAGTGTAGAGGTTCTTGCGATTTAGTACGGCGGATAGCGAGCGCGGAGTGCGCTTGTCTACCCAGCGATAGAAGCGGGTTTCCCAGGCGATGCGCCAGGTGCTAAGTGGGTCATTCATGGGTTAGCCTAGTACGTTCACACTGTCACGCAGGTGTTTCACCAGGGGTTCGGTATCCTGGCTATGGCCACGGCCACGCACCCGGTGACCCACTACCGAGGGTAAAACTGCCTGAATATCTTCTGGAACCAGGTACTCGCGATTGTGGATCAACGCCCAGGCTTTAGCGCTGCGCAACAGTGCGAGTGCGCCACGTGGAGAAAGCCCGTAGGTGAATTGTGCGTCGCTGCGTGTGAATGCGACCAGTCGCTGCACGTAATCCAGAAGTGAATCACTTGCTTTCACATCGTGCACGGCTCGTTGGATACTGGCCAATTGTTCAGGAGTGACCAATGGCTCAAGTTGGCGAATGCGCGCGCGTGGGTCCACGCCTTCAAACAACATACGCTCGGATGCAGGGCTGGGGTAACCGAGGGAGATCCGCATTAAAAAGCGATCCAATTGGGATTCCGGTAGGGGAAAGGTACCGCTCTGCGAAAGCGGGTTTTGGGTTGCAATAACAAAAAATGGTGTCGGCAGCGGGCGGCTCTTGCCTTCAATAGTCACTTGCCCCTCTTCCATGGCTTCCAATAAAGCGCTCTGGGTTTTCGGTGAGCTGCGATTAATTTCGTCGGCCAGCAAGACCTGGGTAAAAACCGGGCCCGGGTGAAATTTAAAGATACCTTGTTCGCGTTCAAAAATTGCTACACCTAGAATATCGGCGGGTAGCAAGTCGCTGGTGAATTGCACGCGCTCAAATTTGAGACCCAGCACTTTGGCCAGACAATGCGCCAGGGTGGTTTTGCCCATTCCGGGCAGGTCTTCAATCAGCAAATGCCCTTCAGCAAACAAACAGGCCAGCGCCAGCCGTACTTGCTGGTCTTTGCCTAATAACACTTGATCAACCTGGTCAATAATTTTGGAAATCAACGACTGCATGGGAATTCCTGAAGGATTTTGATAATGACGAGCATAGCGCAGGGGGAATAGGGCGGGAATTAAAGAATCGCAAAGCTGGTAGTCGGTTCACGCAGGTTCAGTAGCGCGTGCTCAATCGGCGACCACCACACAGTTGCGGCCCAATTGTTTGGCTTGGTATACCGCTTTGTCAGCACGGTTAAACCAGTCTTCCAGCTTTTCATCTGTGGCGAGTTGGGCCAGGCCAAATGACGCAGTGAGAGTGCCCTCGGGGTCGCGCAATTCCAGTTCGATTTGCGCGCGCAGTTGCTCGGCAATAACGGCTGCATCTTCCAAGCCAGTATTGCGGGCAAGCACCACAAATTCTTCTCCGCCAAAGCGAAATACCCGGTCGGTTTTGCGCACGCGTCGGTTAAGTAATCCTGCCAGATTTATCAGGACTCCATCGCCCACGCTGTGGCCGAATTTATCGTTCACCATTTTAAAAAAATCCAGGTCCAGCAGAATCAGGGTGGCGGGAATCTGGTTGCGCGCGTGGTCATTAATGCTCAAGCGCATTTCTTCGTTCATGGCCCGGCGATTGCCCAACTGGGTCAGGGCATCCTGAATGGCAACCCCTTGCAGAATCTCCTGCTGGCGCGAGGTAAGCAGTGCAAAACTGTAAGCCATACTGCCGCAAATCAGCAGTGACGAAATCATCGCGAACATATGGGTAGCGGACTCCAGGCGCGCGGCTATTGGCACTATCGCCAGAATCGCCAATGCATTGGCCAGCAGGGCTACAGTGGGGTTCAGCAAAAAAAAGTTGGCGAGCAGGGCGGGGAATAGCCAGAACACAAAGATGGGTTCATTTAAATGCGCCACTGCAACGGCGCCAGCGGAGTAGAGCGCGGCTGTAATATTGGAAACCAATTGTGTGGCCTGCCCACGCCAATAGGTATAGGTCGCGCTACCCAGTGCGATTACTACAATCGCCAGATCCACAGCTGCGTTCACCACTTGACCATTCAAATAGCGAATTACCACAAAGGGTGCTATGCCGATGCTTGCCAGAATCGCGAACAAGTACACCAGCCCGCGTTGGAACTTGTTTTTCGAGTCGGTGAGCGTAGGCACCGGCATTTCTCCCGTGGGGTTATGTTCTTGTTATGCAAACCCGTCTGCTGGCAGGTTTTTATAGTTCACAGCATAGCTGGTGAAGGTGAAATTCCCAGCCACTCATCAATACGTTTTTCCATGTAGCTATAGAAGGGGTTGGCATTCAGGCGCTGGTTGGCATCGGCAGGAATTACCAGGGTATTTTTTTCGCCGCGCAAATTCAGGTTGCCCAGGCGGATTCCAAAAAATTCCTGCTCGTCGGGTTCCAACCCAAAGGTGGGGTCATTCATGGGAAAGGGAATGGCGACATGGGAGAGTGAAAACACCCCACGCGGGTATTCCAATGGAAGTTGCGTTTCTTGCTCGGACAATATGCCAGCTGGGCGGCGCCATTCGCTGACTTGATTGGTGTCCGGGGTGCTGTTACCAATTTTAACCAGATGGTAATTGCGCGCGGTCGGTTGAAATAAGGCGTTGAGTAATTCCTGGTTATCGCTGCGTGTAATAGGTGCAAAATAACGGTTGCGATTGATATCGAAGATTACCAGTTCGCTCGGATTTTTTTGCGTGCTTTCTGGCAGGGCGCGATAAAAAAACTCCTCTACAGCAGATGTGCTTACGGTAGTGTCTACCAGCGATTGAAAACCAAGGCTGGGTGGGAAATTGGTTAGATTATTTTTTTCTGCAGCTGCCTGGAGTTTTCCTTGTATCTGCTTGGTCAGGCGGTGTGCTTGCCATCCGGCATTCACAGTAAATGAATTGTATTTGAAAGGGTTGTATTCCGGTTTTTTATTTAACCAGCGCTCGTTGCTTAGCAGCGGCAAGTGTCCGGCCAGATCCAGCCCTTTGCTAAGGGCAGCAAATTTACTCACCCCAATCATCGGCGAAAGTAGTACCAGTTTTTTGGGTTGTGGCATTTGTGTATTTTCCCGAGCTTGCAGCGCATAGTTCAGGGCAAGTGCGGCACCGGTGGAATAACCGAGCATATACAATTCCTTGCTGTCGCCCAGCTGCTTCTGCAATTCGTGCATGGCGAGCTCCGTCACTGCGGCCCAATCTTGCCAGCGTACATTTAGCAAGCCGGTGGGCAAGGTGCCGTGACCTGGCAGGCGTACACCAATCACGTAGAAACCCTGTTGCTGCAGATGTAGCGCCAAACTGCGGATGGAATAGGGCGAGTCGCTTAACCCGTGCAGCATTACCACGCCGCCGCGCACTTGCTGTGGTTTCAGGACAAAGCTGCGGTTCCAGTTGCGTGTGTGATTAAGGGCGTTAAGTGAGGAGTCAAATTGATAGCGATAAGCATCAACGCGCGGGTTATCGTTCAGTGTTTGTTGCAGTTGCGCAAACAACCGGGTTTCCTGGGCGAGATAATCAGTCCAGCGATAATCAGGTTTCATATCGTGCGACGAAAACTCTTCATCCAAAATAATTCGGTGCCAGGGCTTGGCATTTTTAATGGTGCTGCAACCCGTAAATACCAAACTGCATAGAATGAATAGTAAAAAACGGATTGGCAATTTCATCATTCCATCGCGCATCATAAAAATGTCCTGTTATTTGTTGCAGTCAGTGTGATTTTTTCGCCTGGGAGTCTTGTTGTAACTCGCCGTTTTTTTGCGGTGAAAGCAGTGTTTCATCGTGAATAAAATGGCCCAGTTGTAAATAGTAGAGGCTTTGGCGAATGGTGTTTTTATCCTTCATGATAAACGGGTGCGATACTGGCAGGCTGATAAAATCGCGCATGCCCTCTATCTTTGTATTCTCCAGTGAAACCTTGCCATCATCCGGATTGGGTAAATAAAGTGAGAGGATCCAGTTAATACTGCGTGTGCCGGCAATTACACCCAGGTCAAAAGGAACTGGCCCGAGTTTGTTCGGCAGGCTTTGCGCATCGGTACCCAGCTCTTTTCCTGCAGGGCCATTCAGGGCCATAAATCCCGGCACATTTTTTAATTTATCCACCACCTGGCTGCCTTTATTCGGGGGCGCAAACATAACCACACGTTTCAGTTCTGGAATAGCGTGGATGCTCACATACTGGCGCAACAAAATGCCACCCAGTGAATGGGTGATAAAATGAATATTGGCTGGCTTGTGTTCACGGCATTTGGCCAGTGCCGGTGGGATGGCCAGCTCGGCCAGCCTGGCGATAGGAAATTCGCGCGAGGGATAACCGACGTTCACTACATGGTAATTGGCCGCCTGCAGCGTTTCCGCCAGGGGCTGCATGGATTTGCTGGTGCGCGCCAGGCCATGCAGCAGTATGACGCAATCTATCTGCTTGCCGCTGCTGGTTGCACTGGTTGCGAAGAGGGTAACTGATGAATCTGCAATAGCTGCCTGACTGCAAATACCTGCAAACAGCGAACAGCTAGTTGCTAGTAAAACAGTACTTGAGCGGCGAAGCAAAGAGCGAAAAAATGGATGCATAACAATCTGCACAGAGCAAAAGACCAGCACAGGGTAGCCGTAAATGCAATTTTTTGACAGCCATTGCCACTTTGACTTTCCGGAGTTTGATGCGGATCGCGCAGCCATTTGGCAGAAAGCGCGCGATTATCAGGTCAATGCACTGATGATGCCTGGTGTGTATCCCGCACAGTGGGAACGACTGGTTGCTATGACATTGGCAACGCCGGGTTTTTATTTTTCACTGGGCATTCACCCCTGCTGGATTTATCAGGTGGATGTGAGCCAGCCAGCACTGGTGAATTACGCAGTGCAAATCGAAAACTTATTGGCGCTCATGCCTGTTGCTGAGCAGCATCGTTTTGTCGCCATTGGGGAGTGCGGGCTGGATAAAACTATTGAATTGCCATTGGCGCAGCAGCAAGAAATATTTACCTGGCATATCCAGCTCGCCAATCAATGGCGCAAACCGTTAATCGTACACAGTCTAAAAACCCACAATGAATTGATCTCGCTGTGCAAAAAAAATAAACCGCAGTTTGGTGGTGTGGTGCATGCGTTTAGTGGTAGTTATGAAACCGCCATGCAATTAATTGATTTGGGTTTTTATTTGGGGGTGGGCGGTACCATTACCTATGAGCGTGCGCAAAAAACGCGAGCGACTTTTGCGCGCGTGCCGTGCGAGGCAATTGTGTTGGAAACCGACGGACCGGATATGCCTTTGTGCGGCCAACAGGGGCAGCGCAATGATCCGTATAACATCGCGCGCGTAGCGCAAGTCTTGGCGGAATTGCGCGGTGAGTCTGTGGAGAGTTTGGCGATACAGCTGTGGAAAAATAGCGGCAAACTTTTTCAGTTGCCGCAAGAAACAGTGTTGGCTTGAGCAGGGCAAGTTCAAAAGGTTAACCAACGACACTCAACTGCGCGGGAGCATGTTGCGAGCTGCGCACGCAATTGCGGCCCTGGGCTTTAGCAACGTAGAGGGCTTTATCGGCACGGCCAATAAAATCGGTGGGCGATTCATTTTCCATCTGCTGGGCCACTCCAAAACTGGCAGTCACTTTCATGCCCTTGGGCCACTCGCACTCTTCAATGCAACGACGCAATTTCTCCGCAAGACCCAGGGCATTGTCCAGTGGCGTATCCGGGCAGGCCAGTACAAATTCTTCGCCGCCCCAACGCGCGAGTGAATCGTGTTCGCGGGTATTGCCACTCAGCGCCTGGGCGAAAATCAGCAACACCTGATCACCAACATTATGGCCATAGTGATCATTGATTTTTTTGAAGTGATCTATGTCGATAAAAATCAGCGACAGCAAAGTCGCCTGACCTTGCGCCTGTTGCTGGAATATGGGTGCCAGACCTTCGCGATTGAGTACACCGGTTAAGGGGTCGCGTGCCAGTCGCTCTTCCAGTTTTTGCTGTTCCTGATTTAGCAGGCGATTAAGCGATTCCAGTTGCTGTTGCTTTTGTTGATGGTTGTGTAATTCCAGCTTGGCTTTATGCAAGGTGGTGAAGAAATAGATCAAACCCAGCGCTGTCCAGGCACTCACCAGAATAAGCAACAATTGATGATCGCTAATATATTTTCCGCGGAACTCCACGTGTTCGATGATCATCTGGTATTTGCCGGGGGTGACGCGCTCGCCAGTGGCAATTTGTACCCCGCGCACATCGTCAAATTCGGGTCCCCAATAGTCAGGGGGAATTTTGCCCTGGCTCAACCACCAGGTGGGCACCTGCATATGGCTCAACTCAATTCGCTGTGGGTAGCGAATATGGGTGTCGTAGAGCTCTATGGCGTTGTACTTTTGTGAGTTGGTGTCTTCGGCTTTGGCGTAGGCCTGATTGAAGTTTACCAATTGGAAGCGGATGCCAAAATCCTGTGGTTTGGAGTAATGAATATGTAGTTCGACTTCGGTAAAACTGCTTAAGTCTATGCCGCGACGGGTAGCGTCACTGGTGAGGATAAAACTGATTTCACAGTAGGGCCAGGCATAACTGGAGGCGACGATTTCGCAATCCAGAATGTAGCGTTCGCCATCGCGGGTGAGTGTTGCTATAGAAGAGCCACCGTTATTGCGGTCATCAATAGTTTCAATTCGGGCACCGGCATCCACGCCCAGTACCAGGGTTTTCTGGGGGCCGAAATATTGCAGTAGCAATACGAGCAGGGTGATGAGAATCAGGACTCCGAGCAACCTGGCTTTCGTTATATCTTGCTGGATGGCCATCGCAATTGATCAACCGCAGTGAGAGTGTTGAGATTAGTAAAGCACAATTTTTTTTCCGCTCAAAGCGGCCCGTGCGTACTGAAGAAAATAATTACTTTTTTATAACTTTTATAGGAAGTTTGCGCGCATATTGATGCTGCAATTGTACAGTTTGGTGGTAAAAGGTAACACCAGCGGCAGCTGGTCAAAGTGACTGGCGTATCTCAAATAGTCACTTTGACCAACGTTGTCATTAGTGGTTTTTAGTGTTTTTTGCTGTTGGTCAGGTTTTGGTGGATGCTGTCGAGCAGGCCCTTGTTGTCAGTGTCATGGGGTAATTGCCAGAACATAATACCGCCCAGTTTGTGTGCACGCAGGTACTTTACCTTCTCACCCAGCGAGCGCTCGTCATCAAAGGTGGCGAATACTTTTTGCTGGGCACTGTAGTAGAAAGGTGCTTTGGCAATATCATCCCAATGGTAGGTAAAACCCTTGTTGGTGGGGAAGTGAGTGGGAAACTCTTTAAAGCTGGCACCGTCAATGTGCACGCCCGGCTGATACAGGCCCTTATTGCCTGGCGCGACTTCTTTCCATACGCGCGCGTAAAACGCAGTGCCTATGACTATTTTTTCCGGTGCTACGCCCAGGCGCAATAAGTGCTGCACGGCATTGTCAGTGGAATCTTTTTGTTGCGGTGTTGAATAAAGTGCAGTGTGATGGCCTGTGTGCGGTGTGCCGCCATTTACTATGTCGTAGGTCATGAGGTTGACGTTATCCAGCAGCGGCATAATGGTCTTCCAATCCACGGCAGTTGCCAGGTAGTGATCAAACCCGCCTGCTGCAAAACTTAATTCATATTGGTTGCCTAATGCCTTGCGCAGTTCGCGCACCAGTTCGCTAAAGTTGTCGCGATCGTGAGCTGCAAATTTGTGGCCGGGGAAACCTTCTATGGTGGGGTATTCCCAGTCCAGATCGATCCCATCGGCGTTGTAATCCTGGATAATTTTCAACGTGGAGTGCGCAAATGCCTTGCGGTTGGCAGCGGAATTAAAAATATCGGAACAGGTTTCACAGCCACCCCAGCCGCCCAGTGAGAGCAATACCTTCAAATGCGGATATTGTTGTTTCAAGGCCACCAGCTTACGCATGGTTTGCTGGTCTTTGGTCGAATCAAAGCCCAGCTGATTACCCTGCAAATGCAGGAAACTGTAAATAATATGGGTGAGTTGATTAAAGTTGTAGCGGCCCAAATCTGAACCATCACCCATGTAATAGGCGATTACTTTTACCGAGCGATCTGCTGGTGTGTTGGCTGGCTGGTTGGTTGAACCGGGTTGTGTTGCACTAATAGTTTGTGTTGGAGTGGTTGATGCGGTGCTGCACCCGAATAGCAGCAACACCAGCGCGGCCAGGGCAGCGCAACGAAAAACTGATTTCATAAATTCCTCGTCGGTTATTTAACGATTATGTGTAGTTATAGTAAAAACACGAGAGGCTGGGGCAGTGGTTGGTGTGTCTGCGTTTCTAGGTGTTGCAGATCACGCAGGCATTGTACTGGTTGAACTTGCTGCGACCAGAGTGGTGCCGGGTAAAGTTAAATAAAGATAGATGAATAAAAGAAAGGTGAATATTTGTTGTGGCAGGTCATTGCACATCTGGCAGTGGGCGCGTTTTAATGCGCGCATTCTCAGGTTCAGTTGATTGAATTACCTATGCGGTAGGCGATATGCAGTGTGACGATTTATCCGCGGTATCCTTTGCGCAGTTGCTCGTGGCCAACAACTGGCAGCAGCAGTACAAGCTGATTATTCAGTGGGGCAAGTTACTCTCGTCCAAACCGGACATTCGCACTCCGGAAAATTTAATTCGCGGTTGCGAGTTGCCAGTGTGGCTGGTCTGCACCCGGGTCGAGGAAAAATTCTATTTTGCGTTTGATGCGGATAGCAGCGTAATTAAAGGACTGGCTGCGTTGCTGTTGGTACAGGTGAATGGCAAATCGTTGGACGAGTTAATCAATCTTGATCTGGCAGGAAGTTTACAAAAGTTGGGATTGGAAAAACATTTAACTCCATCGCGCAATAATGGGCTGCATGGAATTATCGCGCGCATTGAGGAGTTGCTTTGCTAATTTAGCTACCCATTACCTGCGGTTGCAGGCAATGGGTGCTGCAATGCAACTAGAGATACAAGTTTAGAATTTCTGTGGTCCACTCAATATCTTTATCTTTCTTTCCTGACTTCTCCAGTTCAGCCTTGGTTTGTTTGGCAAATGCCAGTGCTTCAGGTGTGCCCAAATCACAAATAGCTTTCAATGCCATACTGCGATCTTGCCAGTTGTTGCCAGCTGCATAGAGGTTTTTCAGGTAGCTGATTTCGCTGGTGGCTTTCAGGTTTCCGAGCGAGGAAATTGCAGCGAGACGAATATATTCGTCGGCATTCTTGCTGAGTTCTACCAGTGGTTTAATTGCGGTTTTATTGTTGCCGAAACCTAATTGGTAAACTTTCAGATAAGCATCTGCTGGCGCAGGCTGCGCATTGATGGCGCTGACCAGTTTATTAACTTCATCATTGCTGATGGCCTGGTTACCAGTAACCTGATTAACTTTGGCAGAAAATTCTTTTACCAGCAGGCTCAGGGGCTCATTGAATGTGGGCTCGATAACTTCATCAAAGCTCCACACCGGGACCTTACCGCGCTTGATAAATGCTGCAATGCGCTGGGTGCCTTTGGTGGTTTTAACATCGGCACTCAACCAGCTCATGGTGACAAATGGTGAAAAACCACTTGCACGGTGGTTGCGAATGTAAAGTTTGTTAACTGTCACATCCACACTGCCATTTTCTGCTGCCGAAGCATCCACACCACGCGCTTGAAGTTCTTTAACTGTGTGATCTTTAAGGTAGTTAATTGGATCAACCGGTGTGCCATCCATAATCAAGTTGGCTTTGAGGATACCGTAGCTAAACACTTTTTCGTTAGCTGCGCGCGCATCTTTTACACTCAGTGTAAGTGCAGGGCTGGTCGCAGAACCCGAATATTCGATGTCTGATGCTGTGGGTGATTTAACTTTATAGGAGGATGGCGCGCAGCCCTGGATTAACAGTGCAATTAAAATTCCACCCAAGCCCAAGGGAAGTGATTTTTTCATAATTGATGTCCGTGTGGTTTATTAGATATTCCTTATGAACGTTCATGTTGGTTACCGCTGTCCATAAGGTGGCAGGATATTAGCGGATTTTTATGCCAATTGAATAGCGGATTTCCATAGCGGTGATTCAATCCGCTTCTGTTTGTTTTACCAGATAGCGCTCAATAGCGCGCGCCGCCGCGAGCATGCCGAAGGTACTGGTTACCATCACACTGGAGCCAAAGCCGCCGGTGCAATCCAGCTTCACGCCGTCCTGCAAATGTTGTTTTGTTTGGCAGACGCTGCCATCGGGTTTGGGGTAGACCATCTGTTCATCGGAATAAACCGCATCCACGCGAAATTTGCGTTTGGTATCGCGCGCAAAATTGTAGTGGCGATACAACTGCTGGCGAATTTTATGCAGCATGGGATCGTTCTGCGCACGTGCCAAATCATCCACGGTAATACGCTGTAAATCGCGCTTGCCGCCGGAAGAGCCAATCACAATCAGGCGAATTTTTACTGCTGAGCAATAGGCCACCAGGCGGGCTTTTAAATGCGCCGCATCTATCGCATCGATAATCACGTGGTGCTGTTTGCCCAGCAACTGGTGAATGTTTTGGTCATCAATAAAGTCTTCCACCGAATGAATAATAATTTCCGGGTTGATATCGCGCAGGCGTTCGCTAATTACCTGGTTTTTGGATTTGCCCAGGTTGGAGTGCAAGGCGTGGGATTGGCGATTGGTGTTGGTAACGCAGACTTCGTCCATTTCAATCAACGTGAGTTCGCCCACGCCCGAGCGCGCCAGTGCTTCAGCGACCCAGGTGCCGACACCGCCCAGGCCAATCACTGCGAAATGGGCATTGGTTAGCGCGGGCAGTGCGTCCTGGCCATAGAGGCGGCCTATGCCGCTGAAGCGTTGCAGGTAAGCCTGGGTTAGGGGTCTGGTCATAGTTCGGGTCGCAATCATCAAAATTGGCGGCTTTTTAACGGAGAAAATACCCGAATTCAAGCACTTGGCGGGTAAATCGGTGGGGCGCTGCTACACTTTTTGAATAATCCCCTCCGGCGGATTCTATAACGAGCCTAAGAGCCTAACCCTAGAACCCAATCTGTATTCGAGAGTTTCATGACCAAAACGGCCCAGGCGACTGCCTATTTGATTGACGATGACAGTATTACGCTGGAATTGATGAGCGGCATTATCGAACCCATAGGGGTAGAAGCCGTGTGTTTTGGTGATGCCGAGGCCTTTCTGTCCGCCTACAGCCCCAAGCCTTGTGAATGTGTAATTTCCGATATGCGCATGCCCGGCGTGAGTGGTTTGCAATTACATAAAGTGTTGCAACAGCGCTACCCGGTGCCGCCGCCGCTGATTATTGTGACCGGCTATGCCGAGGTGAGTGCAGCAGTGGAGGCGATGAAGCAGGGCGCCTACGATTTTGTCGAGAAGCCCATTAACGGCCATCAATTTTTGGAGAAGCTGCAAACTGCACTTTCACTCAGCCGCCAGTTGCATCAGCGCCGGCTGGATTTATCCGCACGCGAAGCACGCATCGCCCTGTTAACACCTAAAGAACAGGAAGTATTACAAGCGGTGTTGGAGGGTATGCCCAGTAAAGATATCGCCCAGAAACTCAACCTAAGTGTGCGTACCGTAGAAAACCATCGCGCGCGAATTATGGAAAAGTTGCGTGTTAATTCCGCCATGGAGTTGATGCGCGATTTTATGTTACCTGCACGCTAGCTGCGGTTTTTATCCTTCGTTTTTTAGTAGGGAGCTGTAGCTCCCGCGCCTATCCTTACCCTTATTAACGCGTGACCATTTAGTTTTTGTCCTTCCTGCGTCGCTCTTAGGTTCCCGACTTTTAATTTTCAGCCCGTTACTCCCCAAGGGCTGTGGGAATGCGTTTATGAGGACAGTGCAATGAAATGGTTTAACAAGCTCAATCTGGCGGCCAAGTTGCTGACAACGTTTATCAGTTTGGCGTTGATCACGGCGGCGGTGGGAATTTATGGTTTGCAGAATATTGTCCGTGTTGGCCAGTTGATGGGCGATATGTACAGCAACAACCTGGTGGCTATCGACAATCTTTCCAATTCTTACAGTCGCTTCCTGGTATATACCCGCGCGGTTACGCGTTTGCCCTCGCAGGCACCAGAGGATATCAAAACCACCCAGGAGCGTATGGCCGGGCACTGGGCCAAGTCCATGGAGACCTTCACGCACTATACCCACACGGCGCTGAGCCCGGATGAACAAGAGCTGGTGAATAAGCTCAAGGATGCCAAATCCCGCTATCTGGTGCTGGTGGATCAACTGGTCGAACTGCTCCTTGCCGGCAAGGCACAAGAGGCCAGTGAGCTGAGCGATAACGACCTGCGCTTTGCCAGCTATGAAATCGAAGAGGCCTACGCAGCGCTGATCGAGAGCAATAACCAGCAAGGTGCAGAAGCGGATGCGCAGGGGCGCGCAAACGTGAGCGAAATGTATAGCGTCATGCTTACGGTTATCGCCATTTCGATGTTGCTGGCTATAGGTTTTGGCCTGCGGGTCACGCGCATGATCACCCGGCAGCTGGGTGGTGAACCGGCCTATGCCAGTGAGATGGTACGCAAGATTGCCGCGGGCGATCTAACGCTGAGTATTCAACTGCGCGCGGGCGATACCAGCAGCTTGCTTGCGGCAATGAGCGATATGGTGGTGCGTTTGAAAGAAGTGATCGGGCAAGTGGTCAGCTCGGCGGATGCGCTGGCGGCAGCCTCGGAGCAGGTCTCATCCTCATCTAACACCCTCGCCCAAAATGCGGGTAACCAGGCTGCCAGTGTCGAGCAAACCAGCGCCTCTATGGAGGAAATTTCTGCAACAGTGGCGCAGAACGCCGATAACGCCAATATCACCGATGGTATAGCGACCGAGTCCTCCCGCTATGCCAAAGAAAGCGGCGCCGCAGTGCGTGAGACTGTTGTTGCTATGAGCTCCATCGCTGCCAAAATCGGCATGGTGGATGAAATTGCCTACCAGACCAACTTGTTGGCATTGAATGCTGCCATTGAGGCGGGACGTGCCGGCGAACACGGGCGTGGGTTTGCGGTAGTGGCAGCAGAAGTGCGCAAGCTGGCTGAGCGCTCGCAGATTGCCGCGCAAGAGATTGGCACCCTGGCTGCAGCCAGTGTAAAAACCGCCGAAGCGGCCGGCAAGCAACTGGGTGACATGCTGCCTTCCATCGCCAAGACGGCCGACCTGGTGCGCGAGATTGCCGCTGCCTCCGACGAGCAGCGCACCGGCCTGGATCAGATCAACCTGGCGGTGAGCGAATTATCCCGCGCTACCCAGACCAATGCCTCCGCCTCCGAGGAATTAACCGCCACCGCCGAAGAGCTGAGCAGTCAGGCACTGCAGCTCAAAGCGGCCATGGACTACTTCCGTACCTAATTCCTGCACACCTGGTCCCGCAAACCCGACGGGGAAAGCACTGGCCAGTTGGTTAGGTGTTTTCCCCTAGTTGCAGTGAGTAATTCTACTCTCACGCCTTTTTTGCCAATCCCCCAGACTGTGAACCCATAAGAGAGTGTTTTTTTGAGGTCACGCGCGTCGGCAGTTAAGGTTAATTCATCAACATTATTAATCGTTTGGAGATAGAGGAAATCATCCGTGAATACTGAGATCAGCAGCTTTGCCTTCCACAAGATTCGCGATTACGTGCACCGCACCGCGGGGATTGTGATTGGCGCTGATAAAACTGCACTGGTCACCGGCCGCTTGTGGCGCCGTCTGGAATTGACTGGCCACACCACCTACGAATCCTATTTCACTTTTGTATCCAGCGCGGCGGGCGAACAAGAGCGCCACATAATGCTGGATTTACTGACTACCAACGAAACCTATTTCTTTCGCGAACCCGCGCATTTTGATTTTTTGCGCAACGAGATAATTCCCGAACTTGGCCCGCAAAAAATGCGTGTCTGGTGCGCGGCGTCTTCCACTGGTGAAGAAGCGCACAGTATCGCCATGGTATTGAGCGATACATTGGGCAAATGCGATTGGGATATTCTCGCCACTGACATTTCACGCAAAGTGTTGGAGCACGCGCGCACTGGTGTGTATCGCGCCGAGCGCATCAACCATATTCCACGCGATTATTTACAGCGTTTTTGTCGTCGCGGTATTGGTGATTACGATGGCATGTTGGCAGTAGTGCCATCATTGCGTTCACGCATTTGTTTCGAACAACACAACTTATTGCATGAGCGTCCGAGTGATGAGCAGTTTGATGTCGTATTTTTACGCAATGTGTTGATTTATTTTGATCAACCCACGAAACAAAAAGTATTGGAAAACATTTTAAAAAGTTTACGCCCGGGCGGTTGGTTAATTCTGGGGCACTGCGAAAGTTTGCAAGGCCTGAATGTGGGTGTGAAAGTGGTGCGTCCATCGATTTATCGCAAGCCTGAAGCAGTGCAAGCATTACTAAAGCGCGTAGCCAGTTAGTCGTCAATGCGGCCCATGATTGACTGGCGTGAAGCGTGAGTGTTGTTTACAAAAATTTAAATCTGTCAAACAGGAATTTGCTATCCTCCCTGCAAACGGAGAAAAAGAGCAAGTTATGATTTCGCTAAATACATCTACCCAGCTGAGCCATGTTGATAATCTGCATACTGATCTTTTGCAGCAGGGTGTTATGGTCGTGGATGACAGTAGCATGCACAGGTACAGCGCGCATTTATGTTTGCGCGCCTTTGGTATTAACCAGGTGTATGAAGCAGCGAATGGCAAGCTTGCGCTGGAGCAATTGCACCAGTTGCAACATTTGCCCGCTGTTATGCTGCTCGATTTGGAAATGCCGGTAATGGATGGCATTGAAGTCTTGCAGCAATTAGCGCAATTGCCCAAGCGTCCGGCAGTGGTATTAGCGAGTAGCTCCGATGAAGTGCTGATCAGTGCAGTAGCCACTATGGCTGAAGCTCTGGGCATTCATTTGTTGGGCGCGTTTCGCAAACCGGTAAATCCGCGCGACCTCGCTGACGCGCTGGCCAGTTACCACGCTGGTGCCTGTATGTTGGATGATAGGGCTGCATATACCGTTGAAACTACTGCTGAGCAATTAAAGCTTGCACTCGAGCGCGCCAAAATCCAGGTGCACTACCAACCCAAAATTAATTTGGAAACACTCAGCTTTGCCGGTGTTGAAGCGCTGGCGCGCTGGAAGAATCCGCAGGGGGACTGGATTCCACCGGGTGTATTTATTCCGCTCGCCGAAGAGCACGGTTTGATTGGCGATTTGACCCTGTCCGTGCTGGATCAAATTCTGCAAGACATGAATGAATGGTGGGAGCAGGGCAACTATATTCCGGTTGCGCTCAATCTCTCGGCTAAATCCCTCGCCGAATTTAATCTGGCCAATGAAATTATCCAGCGTGTGATTCGCCAGGGGATTCCCGCACATTTTATTACCTTTGAAATTACCGAGAGTGCGTTGGTGATAGACCTGCCTTCGGCGCTAGCCACTATCAGTCGCTTGCGCTTGAAAGGGTTTGGAATTTCTATTGATGATTACGGCACGGGCTTTTCGTCCATGCAGCAATTATCGCGCTTCCCGTTTTCTGAATTAAAAATTGACCGCTCCTTCGTTGGCGGCGCTCCGGCGCGGCAATATCTGCGCAATATTTTGAAATCCGCCATAGATATGGGCCAGCGTCTGGGTATTACTACCGTTGCTGAAGGCGTGGAAACCGAAGCCGAGCTACACTTGCTCAAAAGCCTGGGTTGTAAGCAGGCACAAGGGTTCCTGCTGGCGCGGCCTATGCCCGGGCGCGAGCTGCTGGGATGGGTTGAACGGGATTTGCAAAGTAAACTGGAAATATGTCACGCCTCGCACACTGGTTAGCGCAACGATTTCAATTTCTCTCGCGGGTTAATCCCACCC
>JAGKWY010000038.1 GCA_021151625.1 Gammaproteobacteria bacterium
GGCATAGAGTTGCGCATCCGGCGCTACACCGCGCAATTTTCCATTAGCAGCAACGATTCCTGCCACGTGAGTGCCGTGACCATGTTTATCCATAAAATTCGTTGGATCTTCGCCACTCACAAAGTTATAACCCGCAACCACTTTGCAATTAGTTCCTACGCACCCCCCCAAATCTGGATGCGTGTAGTCAACGCCAGTATCCAAAATGGCGACTGTCACACCACGACCGGTAATGTTATTTCCTGTTGTATCGCGCATTGCCCACAACTCAGGCGCCTCAGTAACGGGCACACTTTTATCGAGTAGCACACTGATTTGATTATCGATATACACCTCAGCGACTTCTGGCAAAGCGCGAATATCAGCGAGAGATGCAGCAGGCACAGTGGCATTTACTGTATTGGTTAAATCAACAAAGTGATTGTGAACTTGTTCGAGATATTTTTTACTGCGCAACACATCGACTAACTGTGCCTGGCTTTTTTGCAAACCCTGACGATAATTGCGCGTGGCTTTAGATAACGTCTGCTGATCAGCACGCGATAATTTTCCCGTTGGATTCAACTGCGCACGCTGTTGTTTTAAATAAGGCTGGGTTGCCGGGGATTTTAAACGAATCAACACTCGCTGCGATGATGCAGCAGCCTTTGGTGCATGCACCAGCGGCTGTGAGCGATCAGGAAGGCTAACAACAGAAACAGTACCCTCGGCCGAAACATGTTGGGTGCTTGTAGTTTTGGCTCCTGTCGATAGTTGTTGGGTGTGTGTAACCTGTAAACGTTGATCGCCGACATAAGCAGGTGTTGTTGCACTTACACTCAACACACAACCAACACCTAACGCCAGAAAAAATCCAATACTTTTATACATAACTACTCCATGAGTTTTATTATTTAATCTCTGTTGCGCCCTAACTTTTCTTGACTCAATTAGAATCTATTTCATCACCCGCGGCTCAGCTACCGGCACCAACTTGCCATCGCGCAGCTGGATAATTTGTGATGCGCCCATGCTAGGCCATACCGTGATGCTATGGCCTTTTTGCTTCAGTGACTGACGCACCATGTCCGGCACAGCGGCTTCCACAAATAATAAGTCCGGACTCCACTGCTCATGAATACGTGGTTGTTTAATCGCCTCTTCGGCCGGCATTTTATATTCGAGGGTATACAGTAAATTTTGCACAACCTGCGAAATAATAGTAGGCCCACCTGCTGCCCCCAGCGTCATTACCGGTTGGTTACCTTTAAATACAATGGTCGGACTCATGCTGGATAAGGGGCGTTTTTTTGCTGCTACTGCATTTGCATCCGATCCCACTAAACCAAACGCATTCGCAACCCCCACTTGCGCGGAAAAATCGTCCATCTGATTATTCATCACCACCCCGGTTCCAGGAATAACCACTTTGCTCCCAAAGCTGGTGTTCACAGTGGCGGTAATCGCCACCCAGTTACCATCCAAATCTGCTGCTGCAATATGGGTAGTGTGTTTATTCATTAAATGGGGAATATCAATATCCGGATCACCGTGTACAACATTGCTGGCAACTTTATTCAGATTGATTTTTTGCGCGATAGTTTTTGCGTAGGCTTTGTCCGTCAATAACGCCGGCACTTTGGTAAAGTCAGCATCCCCCAGCCAGTGGGCGCGATCAGCAAAGGCAAATTTCATCGCCTCGGCGATGAGATGGTAGCGCTCGGAACTGGTGGTTTTTTGTAAATTAAAATTTCCCAGAATATTTAAAATTTGCGCCACATGGGTGCCGCCCGAACTGGGCGGCGGAAAACCATAAAGTGTGTAACCAGCAAATTGCGACACTACTGGCTGACGCAATTTCGCTTCGTAATTAGCAAAATCAGTAGCAGTAATCAACCCACCATTTTTTTTCATCCAAGCTGCTGTTTTATTCGCGAAATCGCCGCGATAAAAATAATCTGGCCCTAGACGTGCCAGTTGGCGATAGGTATTGGCGAGGTCAGGATTCTTGATGCGCGTATTGACGGTAAAAGGTTGGCCGGATTTATCCAGATAAATGGCCGCCGTTGCGGGAAACTTTTTTATATCAGGCGCAGTAGCTGCTGTGCGCTCAGCAACAACAGGTGATACCGCAAAGCCCTGCTCAGCCAATTCAGCTGCCGGCAAAATGACATCAGCAAAATTGAGCTTCCCACCTTCACGCTGCAATTTGTGCAGCGCCATCACTGATCCCGGGATACCAATTGCCAAGGCTCCGGTACGGCTTAATTCAGGATTCGCCTTACCATTTTGGACGAACATATCGCGCTGGGCTGCAGCCGGCGCCATCTCGCGCCCATCAATTGCCAGGATGCGCCCATCTGCCAGGCGCACCAGCACAAAACAACCGCCACCGATGCCCGAGTTCTGCGGGTCAACTACCCCCAGCGCAAAAGCAATGGCAATAGCGGCATCTACCGCATTACCACCACGCTTTACCACCTCCATAGCAATATGGGTTGCATCAGGGTTTACGCTGGCAGCGGCAACCTTGCCACCCTCGGAAACCTGCGCATAATCACTGTTCGTGTAACCTTGCGCGGGGAGCTGTGCAAAACACAGCAGCGGAAATATCCAGACGAGCAATGCAAAAGTGGTCTTTTTCATAAGTACAACAACCGGAATCAGAGGAATAAAACAGATAGCAACCAGAATGATACAGCGGGGGGAGTCTATTCGTATTTCCTGTCAGGGGCTATATTGACAGGCATTTTTTGCAAGCTCATTTTTATCGGCTTTTAGCCAGCTCATTCAGATTAAACCCTATGGCGGAATCATCAGTACCCGGTAGCGACTCACTGGAATCACTACTCAAGAACATCTTTCTATTCCTATTGTTGCTGCAAGCAGGCCTGTGCGGCTTATTACTACTCGCCCTGCCCTGGTGGCAGGTTGCGTTAATTGGCACGGTGAGCCTGCTAATCACCAGTGCTATTTTTATTGGCTTATACAGTAAAATTTTTACCATTTTCCAGCGCATCGGCACCCAACTGGACGCACTGCAACACCAGGATTTCAGCATCCTGGCCAAACCGGTTTTTCACGCGGGAATAGTGGCAGAATTCCAGCAACAATTTAATACGTTGCGCGAATCCCTGCAGATCCACAAAAGCCATTACAACCAGCAATTATTTGTGCTCTATCAAATGATCGATCACCTGAACACCCCGATTCTGGTGTTTGATCACAAACAACGCCTAAACTATGCCAATAGCGCTTTCGCACAATTATTTGGTCGCCCCTGGCAAACACTGCGTCATTCCAAGCCCGAGTTATTGGGCTTGACGATGAAATCCGAATGGCAATTTAGCGATGCAATTCGTCAGCAAGAATGGCAAATTCGCACCAGTCGCTTTGTCGATCAAGGGCAAGAGAACCAGTTGCTGATTTTTATCAATATCAAATCTGCGCTGCGCAATCAGGAACTGGAAGCCTGGCAAAAATTAATTCGCGTGCTCAGTCATGAAATCCGCAACTCACTTACGCCGGTCGCTGCCCTTGCGCAATCACTGCAACAAAAAGTCACCCAGCCACGCGAAAAAGAAGCCTTGAGTGTCATTGAGGAACGCTGCCAACACCTGCGTGATTTCGTTGCGCGCTACGCGCAATTCCAACAACCTATCCACATCGAACACAAACAAGTAAGCGTGCAATCGTTAATTGAAAAAACCCAGGGATTATTTCCCCATCAACATTTAGCAACCGGCGGGCAGGATATTTACTTGCAAACCGACCCGGTGTTATTGCAGCAAGTGCTAATTAACCTGTTAAAAAATGCCGAAGAAGCCGGTAGCCCACCTGAAACCGTAGAACTCACCACACAGCTTATTTGCGAACATGCGCAGGATTACTGCGAAATTACAATCCTGGATCAAGGACAAGGCATTACCAACGAGGATAATTTATTCGTGCCCTTTTACACCACCAAAAGCCAGGGCCAGGGGATCGGTTTAAATCTCTGCCGCCATATCGTCGAGCAACTAGGAGGACACCTGAGCTTAAGCAATCGCACCGACCGTGTCGGGGCTTGTGCCCAGGTGCGCCTGCCAATAGGCACTAAAACCTGAATTAGTCCGGAATCGAAATATTGTTCGTCCGATTCCGGACTAATTGCCCCGCGCGACTTCGCTAACTTCACAACATTTCCTTAAAAATCAAACAGCTTCGACTATGGCACAAAGCCTGCTCTATGGTTTGCGCACTGATATTACCTGCATATATTGGTATTACCTGCATATATTGGTATTACCTGCATATATTGGTATTACCTGCATATGGGTTTTGCCAGGCACTTTTAGCCTAAGGATATTTAAGGAAATCACGGTGGATAGAATCGTCCAACGCAAAAAAAACTCCCTGCTGTCATTGCCCGGCTTGATATTAACCGCAAGCTCGATAATAGGAGTTACGGTTTATTATTTACTCACCAGTCATTTGGGCAGCCCGGTATTAGATAAAGAAACCCTGCGTATTGGCGAAGTCAAACGCGGGCCATTCAGTGTGCAAGTGGTAGGCAACGGCCAAATTGCCGCCAAAGATCCCGACTGGATAGTCGCGCGCGTTGAAGGCCAGGTAATTAAGGCTCCGGTCAAAGCCGGGCAACTGGTCAACAAGGACGATATTTTACTGGAGTTGTCTAACGACGATATCGCGTCAAGCTACGCGAAAAGCCAATCGGATTTACAAGCTGCGCAAGCGGATCTCAATTTATTACTCGCCAATCTGGATGCACGCAAAACCGAATTGCAGGCAGCAGTCATTCACGCGCGGCTTGACCATAAACAAATTAAAGCGCGTTACGATGCCCTCACCCGCTTAAAAACCACCAGTGTCATTCCCATTCCCGAATTGGAGTATGTAAACACCCAGGTCGGTGTAGAACAGGCGGAAGGAAAACTGGAAGTAGCACAATTAGAATTAAATAGTTTTCATAAAATTGCCAGGGCACAAACCAGTGCCGCCGAATTTCGTTTTAATGCACAACAGCAGGAAGCTGAGCGGATAAAAAAACAATTTAACGACCTAACTGTGCGCGCAACACGCACTGGCATAGCGCAAAATATAAATTTTAATCCCGGCGAAAGTGTTAATACCTCGACACTCATTGCGCAAATAGTTGACCCGGATTCCGTCTATGTAACCTTGAGTGTTCCCGCCATTCAGGCTTCACAACTTGCAGTGCAACAAAACGTTGAGCTGCAGATCAACCGTAAACAAGTGCAAGCTTACGTACACCGTGTTGATCCCAATATTAAAGGCAGCACAGTAGACGTGGACGTGTACCTCAAAGAAGCGCGCCCGGACGATGCCAAAATTGGTATGTATGTCACCGGTACCATTTATATCCAATCTATTGCTGAAGCACTCTATGTAGAAATTCCAGCCAGGGTTGCCGAGCGCGACTCCATGTCCGTGTATTTAATTAATAAAGAAGGCAACCTCGCGCGACTTACAGCAATTAAATCCGGCGCTCTCTCCGCCCATTATTTGCAAATCATTGATGGCCTAAACATCGGCGACAAAATTGTTTTATCTGAAATTTCGGATCGCGAAAGCGAAACCTTTCGCTTGAACTGAATATTTACATTAGCAGCACAGGAAATTACACAGGACTGAACCATGAATAACGAAAAATTGCTTGAAGTAGTTGATGTCACCAAAGTTTTTAGCACTGAAGAAGTGGAAACCTTTGCGGTCAATAAAGTCAGCTTCCATATTAACCGCGGGGAATATCTGGCGATTTCCGGGCCTTCCGGCGGCGGTAAATCCACCATTTTATCGATCCTCGGTCTGTTAGATTCACCCACCGGAGGCCAGTATTTTTTCAAAGGCAAGGAAACCAGTAAACTATCGCGCGATCAACTATCCAATATACGCAACCAGGAAATTGGTTTTATTTTTCAATCATTCAACCTGATTGAAAACATGAGCGTGCTGGACAACGTAATGCTGCCGCTAATCTATCGCCCGGGCGCAAAAAAAGCCCAGGTAAAAGCGCGTGCTATTCACTGCCTGGAACAAGTGGGCATGGCGCACCGTAAAAATCATTCCCCTACCCAACTCTCCGGTGGGCAGCAGCAGCGCGTCGCAGTCGCGCGCGCCATGGTGACCGACCCCAGCATTATTTTTGCCGACGAACCCACCGGAAACCTGGATTCCAAAAGCGCAGAAACGGTGATGGATTTAATTAAACAGCAACACCAAAACGGCGCCACCGTTTGTATCGTGACCCACGACCCGCGCTATACCCAGGATGCAACCCGCACGATTCATTTCGCCGATGGGGCACTGGTTAGTTAATTCGCCGTTTATAAACAAGGAACTTTTATGGTCACCCTATTTGATGTAAAGCAGGCTGCTGTTCGCTTATATCGCGATAAGAAATACAGCTTCGTGATTCTCGCGGCAATTTCTTTTGGTCTCGCTATTTCCTTATTTTTATATGCACAGGTGCACACACGCTTGCTCGCGGATTTACCCTTTGCGGATGGCGACAAAATCGTTTATGTCAGTCGCTATGAACGCGAGCGCCAACGGTTGAACGGCGGCTTGCAAGATTATGACGCCCACTATTTTCAACAGCGCCAAACCACACTGGATACATTTACTACTGTGGAAGATCGCGGCTTTACCGTCGCTACCGAAAGCAGCACTCACCAGGTCTGGGGAGTGGCAACAACCTCTGCGTTATTTCAGCTGGCCAATGAAGCGCCGCTGCTGGGACGCACACTATTACCCAGTGATGACTTACCTAACGCGGCGCCTGTGCTGGTCATCAGTTATTCCGCGTGGAAACGTGTTTTCCAGGGCGATGCATCCGTAGTTGGCAAGACCATCACCGTTGATGGAAAACCTACCACACTGGTTGGTGTAATGCGCGAAGGCTATCGCTTTCCCACCAATGAAGATGCATGGCTCTCCTATGTCCCACCGCAAGCGCCCGTAGATGCAGTATCAGGCTGGCTGGGCATTATGGGGAAATTAAAACCGGGCATTAGTGTTGCGCAAGCCGATGAGGAATTTAAACGTTTAGCCGCTGAATTGGAGCGCGACCATAACAAAATCTACATGGGGAAATCAGTAAAAGTAGAAACCCAAACCCAGGTGCGTGCAACACCAATTATGTTAATGACGCAAGTAATGACTGTAGTAGCAATTAGCGTATTGCTCATGTCCTGCTTTAGCGTCACCAGCCTGGTAATCGTACGTATGCTCAGCAATGCCAAAGAGGCAGCAATAAAAAATGCGCTGGGCATTTCTGCTAAAAAAATTATGTTATTACCCTTGGTTGAATCGTTTTTCTTATACGCAATTGCCGGCGCATTGGGGCTGCTGTTCTGCGCACTTGCCATAGAATATGCATCGGGCTTGGTTGTCAGCCAATGGGATCCCTTTTGGTGGCAATTGTCATTCAACCAACCGATTGTCCTTGCGGGTTTGAGTTTTCTATTTGCTGCCTGGTTAATCACGGGCATAGTACCGGTGCTGATGGCAACCAGTAAACGTTTCTATCGCCAACTCAACTCTGGTAAAAAAGGCGGTGCAGGAAACCAAACCGGAAAATTAATGAACTCGGTAGTTGCCTTGCAAGTGGCCTGTACCTTTGTACTTATGCTATTTACCGGCGTTGCTTTTTCATCTTTTTACAATGTGCTGAATACCAACTACGGTTTTAATAGCAACAAGCTGCTAACCAGCTTTATTAAGTTACCACCATCAAAGTATGCCGAATTGGTGGATCGGGTAAGTTTTTATGAAAAACTTGGCGACGAATTCAGCCGCGTGCCTGGTGTTCAGCAGGTCACATTTGCCGCGGCCATACCTGGCAGATATGGCTATCTGAGCACAGTAAATAGTACCGAAATCGATTTAACCAAAAGCGGCGAATATTTACAGGCAACGGAAATTCCTATTGCGGATAACCATTTTAAAACCCTGGGCCTGCACCTATTGGAGGGGCGCGCATTTACACCGGCCGACAGTGAATCAGCAGAACTGGTAGTGATCATAGGTGCAAAGCTCGCCCAAAAACTTTCACCCAATGGCTCAGCCGTTGGTAAAAAGATGCACCTCAATCCGGATAAAAGCGGCCCGCTCTTAACTATCGTCGGTGTAGCACCCGATTTGGTTTATGGCCCACCAGTATCTTTTTTTGAAAGCAGTATGGAGACCATTTATCGCCCCATGCGTCAAATATTACCGGTATGGGCCGGTGTTTATCTGGTTGCTAAAACGGATGGTGATCCATTCCAATGGACAGATTCATTATTAAAGGCAGCGCGCCTGGTAGATGCAGAGGTTGCCCTTGAAGAACCAGATAGTATGAATGAGGTTTTGGCGGATAATGCCAGCCGCTTTGAAATGCTGTTATACAACTTTATGCCCGCCACCCTGCTCGCCTTTATCATGTCCGCCCTGAGCATTTATGCAATCAGCGCTCGGGTTATGTTGCAACGTACCAATGACATAGGGGTGATGAAAGCACTTGGAGTAGACGATCAACGTATTACCCGCATATTTATGCGCGACACCTATATCAAGCTGGGCGCGGGGTTAATTTTGGGGGCAATTTGCTTCGTATTATTTTTGCCGGGAATTATGAACCAATTAATTGTGGTGAGTTATTGGAGCATTTTCGGCATAGCCATCAGTGTTACCCTGGTTCTTGCGTTTCTGGTGATTTTTGCCAGTAGGGTTCCACTGCTTCAAGTACACAAGCTCAGCCCACAAGAAGCCATCAATAAAATTTAAGTTACATTTTAGGGAGAAGTGATATGGCTAAGTTTTCCAACAGAATATTGCCAACAAAAACCAGCAATAAACGTAACTATCTTGATCGGCTGACTATACCCCTGGTGTTGATGTGGATTTGTTTTTTGTTGTTTGTTGGAAAACAAATACAGCCGGCGGAACACATGGTATTCCTTCAAGCCTACAGTAAAAACCTGGGTATATTGTTACTGGATAAAGTTGCCTGCTTTATCCAGATTAATGTCTATGGTTTTATCCAATAAAATAACCGACTGAGAACAACAATGAGTTTAGTATTCACCCAGTCCCGCCTGCCGGGGTTGGACACACTGAGAGCACTGGCAATTATACTAGTGCTTATTTTTCACTACCGTGTTGTCGTCAGCAACGAGCTGCTGTTTGGCTTTATCAGTAAAATAGGTTGGGTAGGAGTAGATTTATTTTTTGTGCTGAGTGGTTATTTAATTGGCGACCAGCTCCTGCGCGCCTATGCCAATAACCAAAATTTTTCGCTTAAACATTTTTATGCGCGGCGTTTATTCCGCACCCTGCCCAACTACTATGCAGTGTTCGCACTCTATTTACTGTTGCCCAGCCTCCTCAGTGGAACCTATACCGCGCCCCTCTGGCAATTTATTAGCTTTACCCAGAACCTCGATATGCGCCCCGGTGAAACATTTACCCACTCCTGGTCGCTGTGTGTTGAAGAACAATTTTATTTACTCTTTCCACTCATTTGCATGCTGACGCTATCCAACACCGCTAAACCAATAGGTTTGTGGTTAACGATTGGGCTAGCGTTTATTGCTGCTGCCAGTATTCGTTGGTATATGTTTACTACCCATGCAGGCGCGGCTATTACTGGCAAAGATTATTGGGAGTTTATCTATTACCCGAGCTATTCACGCTTTGATGAATTGCTACCAGGTATAGCCCTGGCACTGATTAAAAATTACCACCCGATAACCTTTGCAAAATTATTGCGTTACGGCAACCAGTGGCTACTGGCTGGCCTAATCAGCAGTGGCATAGTGCTTTATCTATTTTTAAATATTCACTATCAGGAAGGAATTGGTATTAATCCATGGACAACCAGCATCGGCTATTCATTGCTGGCAATAAGCTTTTCGTTTCTGGTTTTAGCGGCCTTGTCTCCTCATAGCTGGCTCTATCACTGCAAAATTCCTAGCGCAGCCAAGCTTGCACTTTGGTCCTATGCAATTTACCTGATTCACAAGCCTTTGTATCAACTTATGAAAGGGCCGCTGAAAAATGCCGGCATCAGTACGGATGGATATTTAGGGATGGGAATTATTTTGCTGGTTAGCATTATCGCTGGCTGGGGGCTGTATAAATTAGTGGAGGAGCCGTTTATGAATTTGCGCCAGCGATTCTTTCCATCCAACGACAAGTCATCCAGGAACATACCTGCGCAGGATAAAAAAGTGAATAACAAGGAAACACTGGCGCGGCCAACAGAGCCTAATTAATTCTGATCCTAATTAACGCTAGTTGTCACCGGGGCTGATAAAACCGTACTTCTCCAGTCGGCGGTAGAGCGATGACTTGGTAATACCCAACAAATCTGCCGCTTGCTGTTTATTATTATTGGCTTGCATAAGTGCCTGGCGAATTAATTGCTGCTCGGCATCATCCAGGGTAATCATAGGCAATGATTGACTTTCCGCTGCTATAGCGTTGGAAACGTTGGCGGGCAGATTAAATTCCACTGAAGTTAATTCGCTAGTACGCGCAAGCAATACCGCACGCTCCATCATATGGCTTAGTTCACGGATATTACCCGGCCAACAATAGGCCGTTAATAATTTTTGCGCACAACCACTCAGGGTTAATTCCGGTTTGCGGTAGCGCTGCCCGTGCTTGCGAATAAAATAATTCGCCAGCACGGCTATATCTTCCGGGCGTTCACGCAAGGCTGGCACACGGAACTCCAGCGTATTGAGCCGGTAGTACAAATCCTGGCGAAACTGTCCATCTTTAATTAATTGGGTAAAGTCACCATTGGTGGCGCTCAGCAGACGCACATCGGCACGCAATGTTTGACTCGAACCCAACATCTCAAACTCACCCGACTCCAGCACCCGCAATAATTTGCTTTGCTGTGCCACAGGAATACAGGCAATTTCGTCCAGAAATAAACTCCCACCTTGCGCCAATTCAAAACGACCAATACGATTTTCGCGCGCATCGGTAAACGCACCTTTTTTATGGCCAAACATTTCGCTTTCAAACAATGACTCGGGAATTGCGCCCATATTAACGGCAATAAAAGGTTGCGTAGCACGCGCGGATTTGCTGTGAACCCAACGCGCCAAATGGCTTTTTCCTGTACCATTTTCACCGGTTAATAACACACTAGCCTCGCTGGCAGCCACAGCGGTTAATTGCTCCATTAAGCGATTCATCGCGTCGCTACGCCACACCAGTTCCGGCTGCTCTTGCTCCAACCGCTGTTGCAAAGCGCGATTACCGCGCGCCAATTGTTGCAAGTGCAATTGCTGCTGTAATACCTGATGCAGGCGCTGATTATTCCAGGGCTTTTCAATAAAATCGCCCGCCCCCAACTGCATTGCTTTTACCACTAGCTCGGTATTAGTCCAGGCCGTCATAGCCACCAACGGAACATCCAATCCTTGTTGCTTTAACCAGCGCAAAAATTCCAATCCCTCTTCACCCGAGGTAGTATCCCGCTCGTAATTCATATCCAGCAAAATCAAATCTGCACTATGTTGCTGTAACCAGGGCTTGGCCAACGCAGGGTTATCCAGAGTTTCCACCTGAAAACCAAAATCCTCCAACACAAAATGGGCCGATAGGCGAATTTCACGGTTGTCTTCAATGACTAAAATGCGAGGGCCAGCCATAACAAATTCTCGTTGTCTATTCATAAACACTTGCAGGCACACATACTAACAGCAAACACTGTCATACACAGTAAATGTCATTGCGCACAAAATCACCCTTGCATAGCAGGAGCGCGCCAGCTGGTTTACACTTCAACTACTTTATTTATCCAATCAGTTTCTATCATCCACTATGTTGTACAGGAGTTTTCCTATGCGAGTTGTAACAAGGGCGTTGTGTATTGCAGGCGGATTGGCAGTGGCCAGTTCACCTTTTGCGGCTGAAGGTATGTGGACGCTGGATAACCTGCCCTATACCGAGCTGGAAAAAAATTACAACTTCAAACCCACACCGGAATGGATTCAAAAATCCATGCGCAGTGCGGTACGCCTCGCTGGTGGCTGTTCTGGTTCATTTGTTTCTGCTGAAGGACTGGTACTTACCAATCATCACTGCGTGATTTCCTGCGTGGAAGATTTATCCAGCAAGGAACAAGACCTGATAAACAAAGGCTTTCTCGCAGACACACGCAGCGAAGAAAAACAATGTCCCGGAATGGAAATCAATCGCCTGGAAAAAACCGAAGACGTCACCGCGCGCATGCAAAAAGCACTGGCGGGATTAAATGGAAAAGCTTTTGCCGATGCCAAAAAAGCAGAGCAATCGCGCATTGAAAAAGAATGCGTAGGCGATTCAGGTGATAAACGCCGCTGCGATATTGTGGAGCTCTACGGCGGAGGCCAATATCACGTCTATCAATACAGCCGCTATCAAGATGTGCGTCTGGTATTTTCACCCGAATATGCCGCCGGCTTTTTTGGTGGCGATCCAGATAATTTTAATTTCCCACGCTACAACCTGGACATGAGCTTAGTGCGCGTTTATGAACATGGAAAACCCATTGCCAATAGCAACTGGTTTCCCATCAATCCCAAAGGCGCCAAAGAAAATGAACTAGTGATGACGCTGGGCCACCCGGGTACCACACAACGCTTGCTCACCATGGCGGAATTGGAAACCCAGCGCGATCTGGTATTACCGTTTCGCCTGATGTTTGCATCTGAATATCGCGGCCTGTTGTTGCAATATTCGCGCGAAGGCGAAGAGCAGGCGCGCATTGCGCAGACCGAATTAACTATGGTTGAGAACGGTCTTAAAGCGCGTACGGGAATGTTCCAGGCCTTACTATCACCCAGCGTGATGCAACAAAAACGCAATGATGAAAATGCATTTCGCAACTGGGTAAATGCAGATACTGCACGCAAACAACAATACGGCGACCCATGGCAAACGATTAGCAACACCCAAACTGCATGGCGTAATCTGTACCTGGATTACGTGTTAATCGAGATGGGCATGGGCTCACTCTCGCAACAAATTACCTGGGCGAGAACTTTAGTACGCGGTGCTACCGAGCGCGACAAACCGGACGCAGAGCGTCTGCGCGAATATTCCCAGGCGGCACTGCCCAATGTACAAGCCGGATTATTGGCAGAAGTCCCACTTTACCCGGAGTTTGAGCAATTAAAACTCAGTTGGTCACTCAGCAAATTGCGTGAGCGCCTGGGTGTTGATAATCCAGTCGTTAAAGCAATTCTCGGCAAAGAATCACCCGAAGCAATTGCTAAAAATATCGTTAGCAATAGCAAACTTGGCGATGCAGCAGTGCGCAAACAACTCTGGGAAGGCGGATTCGCAGCAGTGAAACAAAGTAACGACCCGGCACTGGTATTGGCGCGCAAGCTGGATGAGCAAGGTCGTAAACTGCGCGAACAATTTGATCATCAAATCGAGCCAGTACAAAAAGCGGCGATTGAAAAACTTTCCAAAGCGCGTTTTGCTTTCAAAGGAACCTCGGTTTACCCGGATGCAACTTTCTCATTGCGCCTTTCCCACGGTGTAATTCGCGGTTGGGATGAGCGTGGTACTCCCGTAAGACCTTTTACCGATTTCGCTGGTCTATTTGCCCGCGCTACTGATTTTGATCCGTTCAAACTGGCAGATAACTGGGTAGAAAATGAAAAGAAACTGGACAAAAAAACCCGTTTCAATCAGGTCTCCACCAACGACATAGTGGGTGGCAACTCCGGCAGCCCCTTAATTAATGCTAAAGGCGAGCTGGTCGGCTTGATTTTCGATGGCAATATCCAATCGTTGGGTGGAAGTTATTTTTACGACGAATCGGTTAATCGTGCAGTGTCTGTCCATTCGGCGGCGATTAGCGAAGCCTTGAAGGAAGTCTATAAGGCGAAAAATCTGACCAGGGAATTGCAACTATCAAAATAAAACCACCCAGCCAACTCGCGCCCGGCACGCCCGGGCGCGAGGTCACACATCTTTAAAAGCTAAATAACTAAAAATTTTTAGCTTTTTTGCATTTACAGCCAAAATTGTCACAAACTATTCACAATAGTGTGATAGGTCGGGTGCTAATCTGACAATGAAATCGGAGATCGATGACCCACAAGGGTGCAGGTTGCCGTTTATTGATTCACGAGGAGCACAACAATGACCAATATTATTCTTAAAAAACTGATCCGCTCATTGGCAATTTTAGCAGCGGCTGCCCCATTTGCGAGCTATGCCACCGCTTATACTCCGGCCAAATTCGGCAATGCAGTAGACACCCTGAGCAAGCAAATCACCCTGCCCGCTTCTTTTGGGGAAGGCGTTAAAACTGTAGCGGTTTACTGCCAGGCTGATGTATTAACCAGCGGCAACATTAACGCCGTAACCTGCTATGAAAACAGCCCTCTGGTTTCCATGCAAAATGTGACTGAATCTGCGCTCAAGTCTGCCACTTTCGAGCCAGCTACTATTGATGGAAAAACAGTACCGGTAAGAATGCAACTGCGAGTAGTTTATTCACTCGGCGGAACCCAGGCTCCCATTGTGTTGCTGCCTAACCTTGGTACATTGCAAGCGCAATACGGCACTAACTATTACGCTCCTCAAGAGCGTCTGGATACTAGTGACTGGTATGCAAACTACACCACCAAAGAACACGGCGATGGAAAATTATTCTTTGCTGAAGGAAAAACAACGCGCGTAATGGCGAATATTGAAGCCGATGGCAAAGTGGAAACAGTCAGCACAATTGAGGCTGCACTACGCAAGCAAGCTGATGCTGCCAATATTGAATCCTCCCTGAAAAAGTCCAAATTTATTCCAGGTTTTGTAGAAAACAAACCTACCGCCATGCATTACATCGCAGTAGTTAATTATCAAAAATAATTAACGCCGAATAAATAAAAAGGCTGCATTATATTGCAGCCTTTTTATTATTTTCTCAGATCTTGTTGCCGAGGCAGATTTTACTGATTGATAAAAAAGTTGTGGATACTTTCTGCTTCCACCAAGGCATCGGCCCTCCCCAATTCAATCAGCTCATTAATAAATTCAGTAGAAAACAATAAATAGCTGGCTGCTGTAGCACCACCGCCTTTTGCAGTAGAACCTGTTGCGCGCATAAAGAAGCGCAAACTTTTAGGTAAGTAGCGCACATTGCGTCCCGCGATGCTATCAATTGGCAAACTGGGTGAGATCACCATATTTTCCACTGGGCGCAAATAGATTCCCTCTTTGGTTCGTTGCTCTTCTGGAATCAACTTTAACAATTGGTTCATTCGTTCCAAATGTTCCAGATCGCTTTCCATAGCGTCCACAAAAGCGCTGTTAAACAAGTGGCCGACAATTTGACCCATTGACGGTGAATGCCTGTGCGGTACGCGACGATTCGCTTTTACCGCCGTACGGTTGCCACTCACACCAATCACAAATAATGAATCAGCACCCAAATGCAACGCGGGGCTCATGGGTGCGAGCTGACGCAAAGCACCATCACCAAAATATTCACGATTAATACGCACTGCGGGAAATATTGTCGGGATTGCGGAAGAAGCTAATAAATGCTCCAAACGCAACTGCGTAGGCACCCCCGCACGGCGATAGCGATTCCAACCTTGCAAATCGGGATGGCCCTGGAAAAAACTCACCGAATGTCCCGAGGTGTAGCCCATTGCTGAAACACTAACTGCCAGCAATCTACCGCTATTAATGGATTGCGCAATATTTTCAAAATGAATTTTAGAACCAAGTAAATTCCATAGAGGGCCATTATCCAATAACGACAAAGGCCGACGCCGCCCCATACCTTCATTCATCAAGGAAAAGCCAAGATAGGAAAGCCCCTTAAAAATATCGACCCAGCCATGCAGGTACACCTGCCCTATTTCCAGGTTTTGCCACATAGTAGTCAGCGCATTGACTGCCGACTTGAAATTACCTTTGTGGGCTGCAATTGCTAGTGCATTAATAGCTCCGGCCGAGGTGCCGCAGATAATCGGGAAGGGATTTTCAATATCATCCGGCAGTATTTCGGCGAGGGCTTTCAACACCCCCACTTGATAGGCAGCGCGAGCACCACCGCCGGACAGAATAAGTGCACGTTTCATAAATAGGTCTATCAATAGTCCAGATGCTGTGAATAATCGTTATTGCAGCACCCGTGTTTATTAAAAAGCCAGGATCCAATTACCTTTAGCTTAGCAGTTGATAGTCATATTGGCGTCAGCAATAACGCTACACCTGATCCAATAATCAACGCACAATAAAAAAGCACCTGGGGCACAGGTGCTTCTTAAAACGAACAAGCTAGAGATTACGCGGATTTCACTAACAAGAGCGAGCCATCTACTGCAACAACACAGGCACGATCACCAACGCTGACAGGCTTAGTGTGTGCCGAGTCCAACCGCGCCTGCCAATCAATACCTGAGTAGCTCACAGTACCCTGGTCGCGCGTAATCTCCTGGGTGACAGGTAATATTTTTCCAATCATATCGCTGCTGGTATCGCGCCCAGCACCAGCGTTTTGAAATTTTTTCAGCGGCTTCCATAACAATGCAGCGCTCAGTGCAGCTAGTATTCCTACACCCAGCACTTCCATTTCCCAGCCAGTGATGGCCCCCAGCGACACGAGAAACCCTGTTAGCAGGCAACCTAATGCCAAAAATAACAAAGGCCCACTCATGCCTAGCACACTCAACTCCAATACCAGACAAACACCGGCAATTGCATAGAGCAAGAAGTCCTGATTTTGCGCAAAGTAATCAACAATACTGCCCATCAGTGCATGCCCCTGATTTTACACACGCGGAGTGTGCGAGAGATTAATTGCCGAGGATACAGCCATAGCTTGAGCAACCGTATTTACGATGTTGTCGCTGGTTTTTCCGTCCGACAAAACCACCGTGCTTTCGTGCGCAATGGCTTTATGTGCAGCGATTGCACCCTGAGCAAGATTGAGCGCAATTGCTTTTTGGCCTTCATCAGTTGCAGCAGATTTACCGATTGTGGTTAGCGCTTCAGCTTCAGCAACTGCCACCAAACGAATCGCTTCCGCTTTACCGGCAGCTTCCAGAATCTGCGCTTCTTTGCTTGCCTCTGCTGCCAGTACCTGCTCCGCTTTTGCCGCTTCCGCATCTAATACACGCGCTTGCTTTTGTCCTTCTGCAGTTGTAATAGCAGCAATTTTTTCACCTTCTGCCGTTAAAATTGCCGAGCGTTTTTGTCGCTCCGCCGTCATTTGCTTTTCCATATCCTCTTTAATCGACGGAGGAATGGCGATTTCCAGCAGTTCAAAACGCAACACAATTAAACCCCATGGCTGGGTAGCTGATTGCATTGCTTCCTGAATTTTTGCATTAATTGCAGAGCGATTTTGAAAGCAGTCATCCAACTCCATTGAACCAATTGCGTTGCGCATAGAGGTCATGGCCAATTGCGTACAAGCCAGTTTGTAGTCAGTAATATTGTTGGTTGCTGCGGCAGCATCAATCACTTTAATAAACAATACCCCATCAATCATGATGGCAATATTGTCTTTGGTAATTGCTGATTGTTGGGGAATAACCAGGGTTTGTTCTTTTAAGTTGCGATCAGCCTCTACTGACTCTACAAACGGCACAATAAAATTTAACCCCGAACTCAGGGTTTTAGTGTATTTACCAAAACGATAAATAACATAGCCACGGTTTTGCGGTACAAAATGAATCCCCTTTTTAAGGGTATAGAGCAACACCAACGCCACCCAAAATGCGGGGCTAGCGAGAATTCCGAATAATATATCCATAACAATTTCCTAATGACTAACCAACCATACAACAACGTTTATTTGGCTTTCGCTATTTCCTGATCGCGCAATTCACGGCGCAAAATTTTTCCAACATTGGTTTTTGGCAGTTCTTTACGGAATTCAATTAAATGCGGAACCTTGTAGGCAGTTAAGGTTTCCTTGGCAAATTTGCGCACCTGCTCAACAGTCAGGGACTCATTCGAAGTCACAATAAAGGCTTTGACGGTTTCGCTGCCTTCGCCATCGGGAACACCTACAATGGCAACTTCAACAATATCCGGATGATTACTTAATGCATCTTCCACTTCATTAGGAAATACCTTGAAGCCACTGACGTTGATCATATCTTTTTTGCGATCAACAATTTTGATATAGCCATCGGCTTGAATGACGGCGATATCGCCAGTCATAAACCAACCGCCACCGTCCATCACCTCTGCGGTAGCCTCAGGGCGTTGCCAATAACCCTTCATCACTTGTGGGCCCCGCACGCATAATTCTCCAGCTTCACCGGTCGGTAATGCGTTGCCATGATCATCAATGACTTTTGTTTCGGTATCAATTAACGGCAGACCTACGGTGCCATCTTGCACATTTTCCAATGGGTTATTGGAAACAACTGGCGAGGTTTCTGTTAAACCATAGCCTTCACTAATAGGGGCTTTGGTCAACTCCAGCCAATGTCGCGCCGTTTCATGGGTTAATGCCATGCCACCAGAACAGGTTAAGCGCAGGTTGCTAAAATCCAGCTTGCAAAAATCCGGATTACGCATCAACGCGTTAAACAAAGTGTTCAAGCCAACAAAAAAAGTAAACTGAACTCCCTGCAAGGTTTTTACAAAGCCGGGAATATCGCGCGGATTGGGAATTAATAAACTGTGATTTCCCAACGCCACAGCAGAGGTGCAGTGAATGGTAAAAGAATAGATGTGGTACAAAGGTAAAGGGGCGACATAAAGCTCTTGTTTGGGGCGAAACACATTTTTCATGCGCTCATTCAACTGGGCCATATTCGCCACCAGATTGCGGTTGGTTAGCATCGCACCTTTAGCAACACCGGTGGTACCGCCGGTATATTGCAGTACGGCAATATCATCCGGTGTTTGAGCAACGGCCTGCCATGGCTGAGAGGCTAGCGACAAAGCCTTGTTCAACGAAATCTGCTGCGGAAATTCAAATGGCGGCACCATTTTTTTCAAATATTTAACCGCAAAATTGAGCAGGATGCGTTTCACCGGCGGATGCAAATCCGCTAACTCGGTTACTATCACCTGCTCTACTTTTGTTTCACCAACAATTGCCGCCGCATTTTTGGCGATATTTGCCAACACCACCAGGGCCTTCGCACCCGAGTCATTTAACTGATGTTTTATTTCATGGGGCGTATAGAGTGGATTGGTATTTACTACCACCAAACCTGCGCGCAGAGCACCAAACACAACCACAGGGTATTGCAAAATGTTTGGTAGTTGCACGGCAATTCGATCACCCGGTTTTAGTTGGGTATGTTGTTGCAAGTATGCAGCAAAGCGTCCGGCAAGATGATCCAGTTCAGCATAGCTGAGTGTATGCCCCATACAGGTGAAGGCCTTACAGTCCGCGAATTGCTTACAGGATTGCGCAAATACCTCCGCGAGAGTTTGAGCCACTTTTTGTGCCCGCAACCATAAATAACCGAGCACAAGATAGCCCGAATACATCAGATAATCTACCGCCGCTGCACCAATTTCATCCGGGCTTTGCTGTGCCCTGGTGGCGATCCGCAGACTCAATTCTTGCCATTGCTGATTGAGTGTAGCCAATTGCGCTACATGTGGAGCCAATTGCACATCCCCTTCACAACCCGCACAAAAACTAGTGATTTCACCGTTCAGGATCGCAAGTGCCTTGCCACCAGCTCCGAGCACCTTGCGCCCCAATAAGTCTAGCGCCTGTATGCCGGTAGTCCCTTCATATAAGGTTGCAATACGACAATCGCGCAGGTTCTGCTCAAGCCCCCACTCGCGGATATAGCCGTGCCCCCCTAAGCATTGCAGTGCAAGATTAGCTGACTCAAAGCCGGCCTCGGTACTAAAGGCTTTAACAATCGGTGTTAAAACTCCCAGCAGATCACTCGCGTTATCGCGCTCAACAAGATCCACTGCATGCTGACTCAAATCCATTTTCAGGGAGGCGAAATAACAAAGCATGCGAATGCCTTCCACCAGGACCTTCTGGGTCAGCAGCATTCGCCTTACGTCTGGATGAACGATGATGGGGTCTGCGGCCTTCTCCGGGTGCTTTGCCCCTGTCGCCGCGCGCATCTGCAGGCGTTCACGCGCATAGCGCCGTGCAATTTGATAACCCAGCTCGCCATGGGCCAATCCCTGTAAGCCGGACCCAATACGCGCCAGGTTCATAAAGGTAAACATCTGGTTCAGGCCTTTATTCACATCGCCAAGTAACCATCCTGTCGCCCCATCAAAATTGAGCACGCAGGTAGCATTACCATGAATACCCATTTTGTGTTCGAGCGCTGAACAGGTGATTTGGTTAGGCTCCAGCAACTCGCCCGTATCACTCGCCAGAATCTTGGGCACCACAAACAGCGAAATCCCCCGGGTGCCTGCAGGGGCATCAGGCAAACGCGCCAGCACTATATGGATAATGTTTTCGGCCAGATCGTGATCGCCAGAGGAAATAAAAATCTTGGTGCCGGTAATTTTGTAACTGCCATCAGGATTAGGCGTAGCCCTGGTTCGCAGCAACCCCAGATCACTGCCCGCCTGGGACTCAGTTAAACACATGGTTCCAGTCCAACGGCCGGAAATTAATGCGGGTAAATACTGCTGCTTCTGGCGCAAACTGCCATGGGTTTCAATGGTATGCATAGCACCTTGCGATAAACCAACATACATCCCCCAAGCCCAGTTGGGAGTCCCCAGAATTTCACTTAATACAATCCCCAATGATTGGGGTAAGCCTTGTCCACCATAAACGGAGGAGCGCGATAAAGTCGGCCACCCGGCATCGCAGTAGTGTTGGTAGGCCTCTTTAAAACCAGGAGGGGTAATGACTTTGCCGTCAATCAGCTGACAGCCCAGCTGATCCCCCAAGGGACCAAGGGGAGCTAAAACTTCTTCAGAAAAATGTGCCGCTTCCGCCAAAAAAGCATTGGCTAGCTCAGCATCAAGTGCAGATTGCCCCACATGGGCACAGTGATCGCTGTAATTGAGGAGTTCAAACAGTGTGAAATTAATATCGCGCAAGGGCGTTTGGTAATTGCTCATCCTTAACCACCCGGGCTCAGCCCATTGAGGAGTCGTACAGCAAGCAAGTCACCCAAAGCAAGTCACTCGCCAACCGGTTAATAATTGTTATATACCCGACCCAAACCTCGGCCGAAGGAGTCATCTTTGCCAAATACTGTTGTTATGTCAAATACAAAAACCTTCAAAAACAAAAAGTTAGGGTGTATTTATCATTTTAAGATGTGAGCTTCCTGCACCAGTTGCAGAAAGCGCTCGGTGACAGCAGCGGTAAATCCCCAGATCTCATACCCCTGGTAATGGTAGACGGGAATACGGTAAGCGCGACCAGCCTTTTCGAAGTGATCCTCCCGCACTTTGAGCCCATTTTCAAATAAGGCAAGCGGCACCCAAAAGATCGAATCCAATTCCGACAGGGAAGGCACCAAGGGATAGCTGGCATCCACGCTACCAACAAAAGACGCAACCTGGGTACCTGCGCGAGTGTGAAAATCGGGCAATCGCCCAAGCACATAAACCTGGCCAGCAGGCAAACCTATCTCCTCCTCCATCTCACGCAATGCAGTAGCCAGTAAATCCTCATCCTGAGGTTCGCGCATACCGCCGGGAAAACAAACCTCACCAGGATGGCTACGCAAATGCAACGCGCGCCTGGTAAATAACAGCGAGGGATTATCCCCCCGACTCAATAATAAAATAACTGCGGCGCGCGATTGACTGGGAATAGAGACAGGCAACAACTCAGAGACAAGCGAATCATACTGCGGAGCACTCACAAGCCACCCTCCAGATCCGCAAGACGCACCACATCAAACGCTGGCTCTTCATAGGGATGAGAAGAGCACAATGCTTTTATTGCAACCTGGATGTACTCATCCGCACACACCATTTCAACTCGATACTCAACAAGAGTTTCCAGTTGATTGGGTTGACCGATATAAGGATTGGCATTGAGAAGCGGGCGGAACTGCCCTTGGCCAGCAACCTGCCAACAGCACTGGTCGTAATTACCGATGCGTCCGGCACCAGCGGCAAAAACCGCAGTTTTGACCTGCTCCAGATGGGATTCGGGGACAAAGAAGACCAGCTTGTACATCTACCTTGCCCCCAAATTAGCGAACGGGAAAATTATTGAACGATTAAATCACTCGCACCGCAATTACATGCTCGACTTTAGCAAGCGCCTCAATAACTGCTGCAACAGGAGCCAGCTCAACATCAATAATATTGTAGGCAACATCACCACGGCTTTTGTTAACCATGTCAATTACATTAACTTTATGATCCGCCAATGCCGATAATACATGCCCCAATACCCCGGAGACATTTTCATTGGAAAAGGTAATTCGCGCACCGTTGCCCGGGTTGCGATCCATAGACACTGCCGGGAAGTTAACGGAATTTTTGATGTTGCCATTTTCCAGATAATCCACCAATTGGTCTGCCGCCATGATCGCGCAGTTCTCTTCCGCCTCTTCTGTGCTGGCACCTATGTGTGGCATTGCCAATACATCAGCGCGATTCAACAGGATTGGCTCAGGGAAATCGCATATATATTTCCCTAAATGACCCGCGTTCAGACTATCGACTACTGCGTGTGAATCCACAATTGCTTCACGTGCAAAGTTCAGCAATACCGCACCTTTTTTACACACTTTCAGCGTGTCAGCGTTGATCAAATGCTTGGTCGCTGGAATCGCTGGAACATGCAAAGTAATGTAATCAGAACGAGCCAATAATGATTGCAGATTTTCCATACGACCAACCTGATTAGGCAAACGCCATGCTGCTTCAACAGATAACGCCGGGTCAAAACCAACAACATTCATACCCAACGCCAGAGCAGCATCCGCAATCAACGAACCAATTGCACCCAGACCAACAATACCCAGGGTTTTCCCCTGCACTTCCATACCGGCAAAATTAGATTTTTCTTTTTCCAGCAGCTTGGACATTTCGTCAGCATCAGTCATGTGCGTCAAACCATTCACATACTGCATACCTGAAACAATTCCGCGCGAACCGAGCAGCATTCCCGCCAGCACCAACTCTTTAACGGCGTTAGCGTTAGCACCAGGAGAGTTAAAAACCACCACACCTTTTTTGGTGTATTCCTCAACGGGAACGTTGTTGGTGCCAGCACCTGCACGCGCAACCGCTTTTACTGACTCGGGCAATGGCTCACCCTGCAGTTTATGGCTGCGCAAAATGTAGGCATCCGGGCTACCAATATCGCTGGCTACTTCATATTTTTCACGCGAAAAGCGATTCAGGCCTTTTACAGAAATTGCATTGTAAGTTTTTATTTTAAACATGATTTTCTTCCTCAAATCTGCCAACAAAAAGGCCGTGTAAAAACACGGCCTGAGTCGTTACATCAATCAATATCAAGCCGCTGTGGCCTCGTTGTATGCCCAGGTCAACCAGGGCAAAACTGCTTCAAGATCTTCTGCTCCAACAGTCGCACCAGCCCAGATACGCAGACCAGGAGGTGCATCGCGATAGGCGCCAATGTCATAGGCAACACCTTCTTTATCGAGCAACTTGATCATGGTCTTCACCTGATCCGGGGTCGCTTTCAAAGTGAAACATACACTGGTATTTGACAGGGTTTCTGGCACCTGCGCAAGAAAATCGATCCAGTCATTGGCCGCAACAAATTTTTTCAATACTTCCAGATTTGCGTTAGAGCGAGCGATAGTTTCTTTTACACCACCAATTGCGCGCACCCAATCCAATGCATCCAGATAATCAGCAACAGCCAACATTGATGGAGTATTGATGGTATCGCCTTTAAAAATACCTTCCTGCACTTTGCCACCGCTGGTCATACGGAATAATTTCGGCATTGGCCAGCTCGGCTTGTAAGTTTCCAAACGCTCAACTGCACGCGGACTCAAGATTAACATACCGTGAGCACCCTCACCGCCGAGCACTTTTTGCCAGCTATAGGTAATTACATCGAGCTTGTCCCAGGGCATATCCATTGCAAATACTGCCGAGGTGGCATCACAAATAGTAAGACCTTTACGGTCAGCAGGAATCCAGTCGCCATTAGGCACTTTCACACCTGAAGTTGTACCGTTCCAGGTGAAGATAACGTCATTGTCGAAATTTACTTTTGACAGGTCTGGCAACAAACCGTAATCCGCCCCATGAGCATTTACAGTCAGTTTCAATTCTTTAGTGGCATCACTCAACCAACCATTGCCGAAAGATTCCCACTGCAGAATATCCACCCCGCGTGCACCTAACAGCGACCACATCGCCATTTCGACCGCACCGGTATCAGAACCGGGAACCACACCAACACGATAGCCTTCCGGCAAACCGAGCAATTCGGCCGTGTCTTCGCAAGCGCGTTGCAACGCAGCCTTACCGATTGTCGAACGGTGTGAGCGGCCAAGCGTAGAAATATCAAGCTGATCAAGGCTATAGCCCGGGCGTTTGCTGCAAGGGCCAGATGAAAAATTAGGGTTCTTGGGTTTTACGGCTGGCTTCATGGTAGTCCTCTAGCTGACAGGAAAGCGCGCCTCACAGCCATAACTGGCCAGGCTCGCCACTAGGGCTCACCCCACAACACAAATCAGGGTAAACCCGGAAAATTCGGGGCGTCGATTATGCCAGCTAAGAACCGAATAACCTAGTCACAACCATGAGAATAAAACGGAAAAAGTAAACCCGCAAAGCGACAGTGGTTACGCTAACAAAGATATAAATAACAGGAGGCTAAAAAAAAGCCCTCTGAAACTCAGAGGGCAAGAGGGAGACGTCGATGCATCAACCAGACATCGACGGTGAGAGACCATTAACCATTCAAAACCAAGCCTGATAAGCCATTAAGCTCGGAATCTCAATCAACTTGTGGTTACTTTAAAACCTTATGACAGCGCTGTCAAACATATTTTTATAAATCTTGCAAAGATTCATATGCCAACCAGGAAAATGTTAGCCCTAACATTTTCCATCATTGGATAATTTTGCAGTTGGCTACTTGTGATTGTTTAACAAACCTAACATCAATCAGGTAGACGGAACAAAAACCACTGAGTCACGCCGAGGGAAAACAGTACGAAAGTGTTTTATAAAGTCTTCATTAAACTTTCGACGGTTTTTTGAATAGAGCAAATTACCTTTAGCAAAGGTGTCTTTACAGGTTTGATTGGTTCGTGTGCAAAAGCTGGCCGTTTCAATAGGCGTAGCAAAGAAGTAATCAGCAAAGTTGCGCTCAAACTTATCCATACTTGCAGGGGCGATGCGCAATTCATCTTCGTCATAATATGCGCCGATCAAAAAATAACCTTGCTTATCATCGCGTACCAATGGCTCGCCATTTAGCCTCACACTTGTGATGTCCACACTCAGAGCTAATTTGCGTTTAAACGAAGCCACCATGAGCCTCCCCTCAATCAGGCGATTTGGTTCGCGCACAACAAACTGATACCAATCAGCTTTATCCGTTTTTTTAAACTCCACTCGAGTAGCCTTTTCTTCAGCAATCCAACTGCCTGTTAATGGATAACGCGAAGCATCTGCCTCGTCTCCTTGTAAAGGTTTATTCAATAAATCCTTGCAACCAACCAACGCCAATAACATCACAATAGTGCCAAACAATTTCAAACTCATTCACGCAACCTCTCTTTACACCTGAAGACAATTCAACAGCAATGCAGCTTATGCATTCAACATAATACAAAATGTAAGAATTTGTATTGGTGCCAACAAGCAATTGCACAATCAATTCACTATTGCTACCTGGTGATCATTCAGTAATTTAACGTATTGCAATCCTTCTCAATCCCTCCTACCCTCTGTGCAATCACTCCGGCATTTGATGAAATTATGTCCAGCAAAGAATCAACCCAGATCGAGCCTATCACTATCGTGGGTGGCGGCCCCAAAAAAGTCCTCTATACACTGAAAACCGTTGCGAGGATTGGCCTGCTCAACTCTGCAAAAGCATTAAACAGCAAAAATACCTGTAAAGCCTGTGGACTGGGAATGGGCGGGCAACGCGGCGGCATGACGAATGAGAAAGATGAATTCCCTTCGGTATGCAATAAAAGCATCCAGGCACAATCGACAGATATACAACCCCCCATCCCACAAGATTTATTTGCTCACACTCTTGGTGATTTTAAACAACTTAGCGCTTATGAGCTGGAACACCTCGGGCGCCTGGACACTCCCCTTTTTAAAAATACTGATACCGATAAATACACACCCGTAAGCTGGGCGTTCGCGCTTGATAAAATGGCGCGCGCATTTTCTGCTTGCCAACCTGAGCGCAGTTTTTTTTATTCATCGGGGCGGTCGTCCAATGAAGCTGGTTTTGTATTGCAATTGCTTGCACGCATCTACGGTACCAACAATGTCAACAATTGTTCCTATTATTGCCATCAAGCGACCGGCGTAGGTTTGTATAACGTGATCGGCACTGGCACCGCCACAGTTTCACTGGAAGATATTGGTGAGTGCGATTGTATTTTTGTGATAGGCGCCAACCCGGCATCCAATCATCCGCGCTTTGTACATCAATTAAAAAATTGCCGCGAACGCGGTGGGCAAGTCATAGTGATTAACCCGGCAAAAGAACCTGGCCTGGTGCGCTTTGCGGTACCCAAAAGCGCCAAATCCATGTTAAGTGGTGGGACCTGGATTGCGTCAGATTATGTGCAACCCAAAATTGGTAGTGATCTCGCTTTATTAAAAGGAATTGCAAAAGCGCTAATTGAAAATCACCAACAGGATCGTGAGTTTATTGCCAGACACACAGAAAATTTTTCCGAATTTAGCAAAGATTTGGCAGATACATCATGGGCAACTATCGTTGATAGCTGCGGTATCACACAAGGAAGAATTGCTGAACTCGCCGATGCCTACACGAAATCGGAACGCGCCATTTTTGCCTGGGGCATGGGCATTACTCATCATCTCAACGGTGTAGAAAATGTAGAGGCTATTGCCAACCTCGCCCTGTTGCGCGGAATGATTGGCAAACCCGCCGCCGGCCTGTTGCCTTTACGCGGACACAGCAACGTACAGGGCATAGGCACTGTAGGTGTTAAACCTGTTTTAGCAGAAGATGTATTAGCAAAATTGGAACAACAGTTTAACCTGCAACTACCACGCACACCCGGTATGGATACCCTCGCCTGTTTGCAAGCTGCACAGGATGGAAATATTGATGCGGCAATGATTATGGGCGGCAACTTATTTTCAGCAACCCCCAACACCGAATGGGCCCGCACAGCGCTGGATAAAATTCCGTTTAAGGTCTATTTAACAACCACCCTAAACGCTGGTCACATCAATGGCATGGAAAACAGTGAAGCTTTGATTCTGCCTGTCACTGCACGCGATGAAGAATGGCAACCCACTACACAAGAGTCCATGTTTAATTATGTTCGCCTGAGCGATGGTGGTATTGATCGTTTACATGGCGTTAAACCAGAAGTAGAAATTTTATGCGAGCTGGGCATTCGTTTGCTGCCCAAGACAGCACAAGTATTCCAGCAATTAAAAAAGCATAATTCTATTCGCGCCGCCATTGCAGCAACTGTTGCCGGACTGGAAGAGTTAAAAGATATTGCCGAAACAAAGCAAGAATTTACCATTAAAAACCGATTACTGGATAAACCCTTCTTTAACACCAACAACCAAAAAGCGCAGCTTAAAATTCATCCACTGAAAATTGATCCAAGTAATCAGGAGTTTCCATTTACACTCGCGAGTATTCGCAGTGAAGGGCAATTCAATTCTATTATTTATGAAGAGAGTGATTCCTACCGTGGAGCGGATACCCGCTGGTCAGTACTCATGAATAAAGATGATATCCAGAATTTGGGGATTACCGAAGGAGAAGCAGTTGATATTGAATCAACTCAAGGAGTAATGAAAGCAGTTAAAGCCATTGCGTTTGATGTGCCGCGAGGTAATTTATTAGCCTATTACCCCGAGGCAAATATCCTCATATCCACCAACCACGATCCACGTAGCAAAACCCCCGCATTTAAGTCAGTGCCAGTAAAAATTACTGCCCGCCGCTAGATAACTTATTGGCGATAAGCAGGATCTCATCGCCTTGACCAAGCATATATTGGTACTTCAAATCATACCCCTTGGTAGTAACAATATCACAGGCCTCTTTAAAACTTATTGCCTCTGGATAAAGACCTTTTTCAACTTTGGCAGCCACTAATTCGCGCGGCTTAAAGGTAAAGAGGAAACTTTTACCGCGTGAACAGAGATGCTCAATTAACTCTTTCTGATGCTGCAAATAATTCACTACGCCCAAGCACAAAATCATATTTTCACTTTGCGCGGGAGGATATTCAAACTTATCAAAATCACACACAATTGTTCGCTCATCGCGTTTAGCAATATCACAAGGAATATAACCAGCAGGATTTTTGAGATGCTTTTCAATCAGCATATTTCCACATCCCATATCAAGAACATACGCTCCTTCGGGAATCCAGCGTGAAATCACTCGTGCTCGATGTTCCCACACCGGATTGGCCAAATCATCGCGCACCCCCTCAACTTCATACATCTTTGAGTAGCCGACCTCTTTTGCTGCTTCCAACTCAGCCAGCAATGAGTCGTGATGTTGACGACGAAATGCAAGCGACTCCTCAACAAATGCAGAAACCTTATAGGCTTCATCAATAAAGCCAAGCTGAAATAAAGTTTTCCCCAAAAGCCGCACAAAACGCAAATTTTCCAAACATAAAGGGGCTATTTTTGCGGCGAGTAAAAAAGCGTCATTAATCTTACCGCCATCCAATTTCGCCTCTGCTTCTTCAAACAACTTCATACCCTCGGAAACTTGCTCTGACATTACACTTATTCCTTGATAAAAAGAGAAAAGATGAGGATAAAACTGGTATCCCCTGAGTATTAAAAAGAAGACTAGACCAAGGCCGAAGTTAAAACCAATTGGCAGGAAAAAATAATAGATTCAGATCAAATGGAGATATTGATATCGGTTTGCGGTGATCTGCGGCGATCCTTACCGGTGCGGGTCTCGACCAGGTGCTCACCCGGTTTGTTGCGCCGATCTTGCTTACGCCGCTCAATTCCACCAGGTGGGCCAACTGCAATAGCGGGTGCAGAATCCACACTTGCGCCATGCTGGTCGCTAGCATAGGCCCTTACAGCTGTTGTACTAGAAGGGCGACTGGGCGCCTTTATCGATTGGGGTCTGGGGGTTACGGGGCCTAGATAAACCATAATTGCACCTAAATTCACACTTACAGTCAATTTATCGGCTTTGCTGACATTTACTTGAAGGCTAATTCATACGTCATCAAAAAATTGGCACACTGTTCACGTTTTGAGCAACCACTAAAACATCAAATTGCTTTTCCGGCTTTGTAAATATCCTTTAAATGCCTTGACCAAAATTTTACGCCTTTTATACTGGCTGCACGAAGGGGAGTAGTTCTCGCCGCGCAGGTCGTCAATACGAGTGTTTAGCTCCGGTCGCGCGGGCAAGGTAATACCTTGTTAACAAGACCTTTGTCGCAATGACAAAGGCTTCCCTATTCCAATTTTCTTCGGCATTGTGATAGTCGTGTTATTAATCGACCTCATCTTTGTGGGCGGTGGTAAACAACATCGGGTCTCGCTGAAAGAAGCCGCCAGTTGGTCCCTGGTCTGGGTAGCCCTGGCCTTAAGTTTCGGCGCAGGGCTCTGGTGGTATCTGGATGCAAACTTCAGCCGCGAATTAGCAAACACCAAGACCATGGAATACCTGACCGGTTATTTGATTGAAAAATCGTTGGCCGTAGATAACGTATTTGTATGGTTAATGTTGTTCAACTTCTTCGCCATCCCCTTTGAGTTGCAAAAGCGCGTGCTCACCTACGGCGTGCTCGGTGCAATTATTTTGCGCACCATTATGATTTTTGCCGGTGTTTGGTTAATCGCCCATTTCCATTGGTTGTTGTACGTTTTCGGTCTGTTCCTGTTATTTACCGGTATCAAAATGTGGTGGATGGCTGATAAAGAAGTTAGCCTTGAAAACAATCCATTACTCAATTGGTTTAAAAGGCATTTTGCTATTACCAATCAATTGCATGGTGAGAAATTCTTTGTGCTGGAAAATGGTGTGAAGATGATGACACCGTTGTTTCTCGCGCTCATCATGGTGGAAATATCCGATGTAATTTTTGCTGTGGATTCAATTCCCGCTATTTTTGCGATTACCTCCGATCCCTTTATTGTACTGACCTCCAACATTTTCGCGATTTTGGGTTTACGCGCTATGTATTTCCTGTTGGCGGATATGGCCGACCGCTTTACCTATATTAAATATGGCTTGGCATTGGTGTTGGTCTTTATTGGTATCAAGATGATTTTGATCGATATTTACAAAATTCCCGTGGGAATTTCATTGTCGGTAGTAGCCGTATTGATCGGTGGTTCGGTTTTGCTTTCCTGGATAAAAACCAAACCGCACGAAAACAACTGATCGATCCAAACGCACCACGAATAAAAAAGGCCCGCCCAATTGGGCAGGCCTTTTTGGTTGCACGCGATGAATTAGTGTGTGTTAAACCACTTCAAACTATCATGTAGCTTTACAACTTCCCCTACAATAAATAGCGTAGGTGCGTGAACATCATTTTCTGCAACAACACTGGCAATAGAGCTCAAATCCGCAATCAATACTCGCTGTTCCTGCGTTGTTCCTTTTTCGATTAAGGCTACGGGGGTTGTCGCTGCGCGGCCGTGGGCAATCAGTGATTCACAAATTTCTCTTAATCCAACCAATCCCATATAAAACACCAGTGTTTGGGTTGGGTTAGCAAGTTCAGGCCAGGATAAATTCGTGTCGTCGGATTTAAGATGTCCTGTCACAAAACGTACCGACTGCGCGTAATCGCGATGAGTAAGCGGAATGCCCGCATAAGCAGCGCAGCCCGATGCAGCAGTAATTCCAGGTACCACTTGAAAAGGAATATTGTGTTGCGCCAGCAACTCAATCTCTTCGCCGCCGCGACCAAAAATAAACGGATCGCCGCCTTTCAAGCGCAACACACGTTTACCTTGCTTGGCTAGATCAACCAACAGTTGATTAATATTTTCCTGTTCCATCGCATGTTCGCTGCGACGTTTGCCAACATAAATTCGCTCAGCATCACGGCGTACTAACTCCATTACGCCATCTGAAACCAAACGATCGTAGAGCACTACATCTGCTTGCTGCATCAAGCGCAGTGCGCGCAAGGTTAATAACTCTGGATCACCTGGGCCACCGCCAACCAAATACACCTCGCCCAACGTCAAGTCAGATTGATCAGCAGCGAGTTCATTACTAATAAATTTATTAGCCGCTTCCTCCTGGCCATTCATCATTAATTCTGCTGCCGGGCCTTGCAGGATTTTTTCCCAGAATTTGCGCCGACTGTCTCCATCACTAAAGCGCGCCTTAATGCGATCACGCCATTGACTGGCAATTTGTGCGAGCTTGCCGTAACCGACAGGAATTAGAGTTTCCAGTTTTGTGCGTACCATACGCGCCAACACAGGTGCTTCGCCGCCACTGGATACTGCAATCACCAATGGTGAACGATCAATAATTGCAGGTGTTATATACGTGCAGAGTGCCGGCGTGTCGACAACATTTACCGGCAAGTGCAAGGCTTGTGCATCAGCAGAAATTTTTTCATTGAGCGATTCAATATCAGTGGCTGCAATTGCGAGGACACAATCTTGTAAATCACTGCTTTGATATTCACGCTGTAACAATTCACCGCCAGTCGTCACCGCCAGCTCGCGCAGTTCCGCAGAAATCTCCGGTGCAACTACACGCAGTACAGCGCCCGCTTTGGCGAGCATCCGTCCCTTGCGCGTAGCAACTTCACCACCACCTACTAACAGGCAGCGACGCTTTTTTAAATCGAGGAAGACGGGAAAATAGTCCATAGATACTTCTACTGATCGTAATGACCACCGATTGCAAAAATATAAATCGCGTGATCATCAAATTTATAAATAAGGCGGTCTTTGTGTGATATACGACGCGACCAGAAACCGGAAAGGTTATGTTTGAGCGCCTCGGGCTTGCCTATACCTTTGGTGGGGTCACTGGAACGCAACATCTCTTTAAGAATTTTACATAGGGCTTTGTGCAGGGCTTTATCTCGCTCACGCATAGCTTCATAAGCCACCCAGGTTTCACCTTCAAACACCAGTGATTTCATTCAGTTCCCCTTCCGTGGGCTTATAACCAGAACCCTGCTGATGGGTTTTTACCGATGCAGCCAACTGCCGCATCAAGTCGCTGGATTGCAACACATGCAAGGTTTCTTGCTCACGCTCCCAATCCTCTGCACTGACCACAACAAAGTCCTCACCGGCACGACGAGTGACTTTCAGAGGGGTATGGTTATTGATGACATCTTCAACCATATCCTTGAGGTTATCGCGAAAACGGTTAACGCTGACAGTTTCCATAATACACCTATTACGTACGGAGTTTCAGTACATAATAACCTTGGGTAAACCAGGAAACAATCAGGAAAAACATGCCGTCCACCCAAAATAAAAGGGCAGGCTTCGCTTACAGCTCCACCCACCATATTTTTTCACTTGAAACTACCTGCTATTTTTTTGCTGGGCTTAACACTTCCTGTCCACCCATATAAGGGCGCAACACTGCTGGAATCACAATACTGCCATCAGCTTGTTGGTAGTTTTCCAGCACCGCTAACAAAGTACGACCAATCGCCAAACCTGAACCATTAAGCGTGTGCAGCAATTCAGGTTTGCCAGTCTCTTTGTTGCGGTAGCGGGAGAGCATGCGACGCGCCTGGAAATCGCGGAAGCTGCTGCAGGAAGAGATTTCGCGGTATTTGTTTTGCGATGGAACCCAAACTTCAATGTCGTAGGTTTTGGCAGAGGAGAAACCAATATCACCACCGCACAGGATTACCGTGCGATGCGGCAAACCGAGTTTTTGCAAAATAACTTCAGCATGACCAACTAAAGCTTCCAAGGCTGCATCCGACTCTTCCGGACGGACAAATTTCACCAGTTCAACTTTTTCAAATTGATGCTGACGAATCATGCCGCGAGTATCGCGACCATAGCTACCGGCTTCAGAACGGAAACAAGGAGAATGGCAAACCAGTTTGATGGGCAATTGCGCTTCATCAACGATTTCATCGCGATAAATATTGGTAACCGGTACTTCTGCTGTGGGAATTAAATAAAATTCGCGATCATCAGTCAGCTTGAACAAGTCTTCTTCAAATTTCGGTAATTGACCAGTACCAAACAGCGAATCGCGGTTAACAATAAACGGCACATTTACTTCTTCGTAGCCGTGCTCAGTGGTGTGAGTCTCCAACATAAATTGCGCCAGTGCACGATGCAGACGCGCTACACCACCACGCAATACCGCAAAGCGAGTGCCGGTAATTTTAGTAGCAACTTCAAAGTCCAAACCACCGAGGTTTGCACCGAGATCTACGTGATCCACTACCGGGAAATCAAAATCACGCGGAGTGCCCCAGCGACGAACTTCTACGTTGTCTTCGTCGCTTTTACCTTCGGGCACTTCATTGGCAGGAATATTGGGGATGGCTTTTACAAAATCATCCCATTCGGTTTGAATGGTTGCCAACTCCGCTTCTGCACCCACCAACTGTTGCTTGATGTTTTCAACAGCTTGCATCATGGGTGCAACATCTTCGCCCGCTTGCTTGGCTTTACCAATTCCTTTAGAAATGGAGTTACGCTCGGCTTGCAGGTTTTCGGTTTTAACTTGAATTTCCTTGCGCTTTTCTTCCAGTGCCTGGATTTTTGCTACATCGAGTTCATAACCGCGTTTTGCCAAACCTTTTGCTACCTCTTCAGTAGCAGTGCGAAGTAATTTTGAATCTAACATGATGAGTAATTATCTATTTGAAGTTGAAAGTTTTAAAAAAATTTTTGGGTTAATGCCATCCCTGCAAATGCCATTAACAAGCCTAAAACCACTGAGCTTGCCGCATAAGCAAAAGCATTCAATAAATGCCCTTCTTGCCCAAGCTGTAAAATTTCCAAAGAGAATGCCGAGAAGGTGGTAAAACCGCCCAGCACTCCGGTAATAAAAAACAACCGATATTCCACCGGTACACTGGTTTTTTCCACCAGCAGCACATAGGCCACACCGATCAAAAAAGAACCCAGTAAATTAACAACAAAGGTTCCCAACGGGAAACGGTAATTAAGCAATGGCGTGAGGTAACCTACCGCTGCGAATCTGAGTACAGACCCGAGTGCTCCACCTAATGCGATTGCTAACCATTGCATATTATTTCTCATTTTACCCCCTCCCAGCCTCCCCCTTTGCAAGGGGGGAGCTTGATCGACTCCATTTTTAATTGCGGAGCGGATTAAAACTCCCTCCTCTTTTCAAGGGGAGGGCTGGGGAGGGGTTAGTTTTTTTTATAGCGTTTCTTTTTACTTTGCTTATCCAGCTCGCGCAAGTGAGCCAGCTTTTCCTGGATTTTTAATTCTAAACCGCGCTCTACCGGTGAGTAATAGCGAGTGCCTGCAATATCCTCCGGCAAATAGTTTTCCCCGGCGGCATAGGCACCCGGCTCGTCGTGGGCGTAGCGATACTCTGCACCATAATCCATGTTTTTCATGAGTTTGGTGGGGGCATTGCGCAAATGCAGGGGAACATCGTAAGCCGGTTGGGCGCGAACATCCGCCATCACCTGATTGAACGCATTATACACAGCATTACTTTTAGGTGCGCAGGCCAGGTAAACCACTGCCTGGGCAATGGCCAACTCCCCTTCCGGGCTCCCCAAACGCTCCTGCACATCCCAGGCAGACAAACACAATGGCAAAGCACGCGGGTCAGCATTACCTATATCTTCACTCGCCATACGCACAACGCGGCGGGCGATATAAAGCGGATCACAGCCACCATCCAGCATGCGTGCCAGCCAATACAGGGCACCATCAGGCGATGAACCGCGTACAGATTTATGCAGGGCCGAGATTTGCTCGTAGAAAATATCGCCGCCTTTATCAAAGCGACGCACATCGCTGGCAAGCACCTCGGCAACAACTTGCTCGTTGATGATTTTCCGCTCGCCATCTTCATCGGCAAGGTCAGCGGCAATTTCCAACAGATTAAGCGATTTGCGCGCATCGCCATCGGCCGCCTGCGCCAGGGTCATCAGGGTATCGTCATCGATTGCAATTGACTGCTCACCCAGACCCCGCTCATTATCATTGAGTGCCTGCAACAACACATTTTTCAATTGTTCGGGTTGCAGGCCACGCAGCACATAAACACGACAGCGCGATAAGAGCGCGTTATTTAATTCAAAGGATGGGTTTTCAGTGGTGGCCCCGATAAAAATAAAAGTGCCGTCTTCCACATAAGGCAAAAAGGCATCCTGTTGGGATTTGTTGAAGCGATGCACTTCATCGACAAACAAAATGGTTTTGCGCCGCGTTGAAATTCGCTCCTGCTGCGCAGCGGCAACTGCCGCGCGAATTTCTTTTACACCGGATAAGACTGCAGAAAGCGTTTCAAAACGCGCATCCGCTTGCTCGGCAAACAATTTGGCGAGCGAGGTTTTCCCCACACCCGGCGGGCCCCATAAAATCATCGAGTGCAATTGGCCACGCGTAATCGCTTCACGCAGGGGCTTACCCGGCGCGAGCAAGTGCTCCTGGCCGATGTAATCATCCAGAGTGCGCGGGCGCATGCGCGCAGCAAGTGGTTGATAGGCGGGTGTGGGTGAACCAAATAAATCCATGCTTTCCTGTAATCAAAGCCCCGAAATTAATCGCGCAGAACTTCAACACCTTCCGGCGGCTGGAAAAAGAATTTTTCTTCTGCCACAGGCTTGTTGCGCTCCACCTTGCTGAGCACACAGCGAGTCAATTGACCGAGGCTGTCTTTAATAGAAAACTCAACTAACTGGCTCTCTTTAAACACCAGCGTTAAATGCTGGAACATACCTTCAGTGACCTTGGGTGTAAGGGTAAACGCATCAGCAACTTTGTTGCTCGCATCGCGCGTAACCGAGAATTGTTTGCGCAGTTGCTCTACATCTGCACTTAACAATAATGCCGGCGTTTCGCGCAGGTCTTCGGTGAATTCACGAATAGTGACAGTTTCCAGATCCGGGTCGTACAGCCAAATAGTTTTATTATTAGATACTAGCAATTGCGGCATTGGCTCCAGGGTTTTCCAATAAAATTTGCCCGGACGCATCAACATAAAATTACCCGTACTGGTTTCCTGCTCGGCGCCGGCTTTGTCATAGGTAATCTGGGTAAAATCGCCTTGCAGGCTATTCATGGCGTCGAGCAATTTACGCAATTGCACCGCCGCTTGATCATCAGCCGCCCGGGTAAAACCGGAGAAAACACTGATTAACACCAGTGCCAGAATTTGAACCATTGCTTTCATAAAAGTTGCTTTCATAACAATTGTTTTCATAAAACATCCAAGCAGCACGGAAAAATAAGACGGAGGGTTAGCACCCGAATCCTAACGAATGAGGATGAACGGTGGATAAATCGCACGCGATTTATCCAGCAAAGAAACGCTAATTAAAATCTCGTCCACCACCCACTAACACCTCGCGGTTACCATTGTGCCCTGCGGAAGAGACAACGCCGGCCGCCTCCATGGTTTCAATCAAACGCGCCGCACGGTTGTAGCCAATACGCAGTTTACGTTGCACCGAGGAAATAGAAGCCTTGCGTGATTCGATAACAAACTGCACTGCTTCATCGTAAAGCGCGTCAGCTTCACCTTCATCACCCTCTCCGCCTTCACTCGGCAACCCGGGTACCGGAATGGAGTTGTTATCATCGTCGGTAATGCCATCGATATATTGCGGTGCGCCGCGCTTTTTCCAATCGGCAACCACTTTGTGTACTTCGTGGTCATCCACAAATGCGCCGTGCACACGAATGGGCACACTGGTACCCGACGGCAAATACAGCATGTCGCCATGACCGAGCAACTGCTCTGCCCCGCCCTGATCCAGAATGGTACGCGAGTCAATTTTGGATGAAACCTGGAAAGCGATACGCGTTGGGACGTTGGCTTTGATCAGACCGGTAATGATATCTACCGACGGACGCTGGGTGGCGAGAATTAAATGGATACCCGCCGCACGCGCCTTTTGTGCGATACGGGCGATAAGTTGTTCCACTTTTTTCTTATCGACAATCATCATCATATCGGCGAATTCGTCGATCACCACCACGATAAAGGGCAGCTCTTCCAGATCCGGTGCAGTGGCCACTTCAGCACCCGCTTCAAAATTATCTTCCGGCTTGAATAATGGATCTTTAATCGGCTCGCCCGCTTTAATGGCATCGTCCACCTTGCGGTTAAAACCGGCGAGGTTACGCACCCCTAATGCTGACATCAGCTTGTAGCGGCGTTCCATCTCCCCCACACACCAGCGCAGGCCGTTGGAGGCATCTTTCATGTCGGTGATTACCGGCGTGAGCAAATGAGGAATACCCTCATACACTGAGAGCTCCAGCATTTTCGGGTCAACCAGAATCAGGCGTACTTCTTTGGGCGTGGATTTGTACAGCAGGCTGAGCAACATCACGTTCACGCCCACTGATTTACCCGAGCCGGTAGTACCCGCTACCAGCAAGTGCGGCATCTTGGCCAGGTCAGAAACAACCGGCTCACCGGAAATATCGTGCCCCAACGCCATAGTAAGCGGCGATTTCGCGTTGTCGAAGGATTCCGAAGCAATGACTTCTGAAAGACGCACCATCTCGCGGTGGGCGTTGGGAATTTCTACCCCCATCACCGATTTACCGGGAATGACTTCCACCACACGTACCGAAACTACTGCCAGTGACCGCGCGAGGTCTTTAGCGAGGCCGGAAATACGGCTGGCCTTAATACCGGGTGCTGGCTGGATTTCAAAACGGGTAACCACCGGGCCGGGCTGGACTGACACCACTTCAATATCAATACCGAAGTCTTTCAGTTTCAGCTCCAGCATGCGCGACATAGCTTCCAACGACTCTTTGGAATAACCCTTGTCACTGCGCTTATCGGCCGGATCGAGCAAATTCAGGGGCGGCAATGTGCCAACAGCAGGCTCTAGGGATTCAAACAGCGAGGGCTGCTTTTCTTTTTCAACACGCGGGCTGGGCGCCGGTTTCTTTTTGGGCGGTTCGGTAATGATGACTGGTGCCACACGCTTGGCTTCCTGCTTTACGTGCTGTTCCACTACTTCACGGCGATGCTCCTGGGCTTTCACTGCAATTTGCTTCTCGGCACGCTCACGGCGATAGACTTGCCATTTTTCCATGGCTTTGTTGAAACCAATCAAGGTCCAGCGGCCAATGTCCTCGCTGAGCTTCAACCAGGAAAGGTCAGTAAAAATGGTCATCCCCACCAAAAACATACTGAGCAGCAACAGGGTTCCGCCGGTGTAATTAAACGCACCAAAGACCGCATCAGAAACTGCAGCCCCCAGCAAACCGCCATTGGAATAAGGCAATACCGATTGACCATCGCTGTAATGCATGGCGGCAATCCCGGTACCGGCAACCATTACCAGAATCAGGCCCGCAGCGCGCAAACCAAAGAATAACCAGTCGATCCCACCTTCGCGGTTGCGATCTTTCAATACCAGCCAGGCACGATAGGCGATCATCACCGGAAACAAATAGGCGAGATAGCCAAAGAGTGAGAAAAAAACATCAGCCATCCAGGCCCCAAAAGGGCCGCCTGCATTTTGCACAATGGCGTTATCACCCGTGCGCGACCAACCCGGGTCATTCGGGTCGTAGCTGACCATGGCGATTAGCAAATACAGGCAAACAGCGCCCAAGCCAATCAAGGCGCCCTCTTTCAGCAGGCGTACCAGCAGGTTGGAGGTTTGCTCGGATGCAGGTGCACGGCGTTGTGGACTAACTGGTTTCAATGGTGATATCCCGAATAATGATGAACCCGGTCTCAGCCAGGTTTGGGGTGAACGAGGGCTATTGTAATAACTGGTGGCAGATTTACCACCGGCAAGATCACTCTGGAGGGAAATAGGCTAAAAAAATTGCCCCGCCCGGATGAATAGAGCTTGAGACAATCAATATTGCGCAGAATTTCAACAACGATTTAATGATGCTGGGTATCGGAAATAATGGTTTTCATATCCGGTTGCCAGCAAGTGACCTGATTGCGGCCATGCTGTTTGGAATAATACAGGGCTTCATCCGCCTGTTGAATTAACTGGTTGGCAGTCACCGCACCCATACGAATGGAGGTCACACCAAAACTACCGGTAACTTTAATGCCGTTAGTTACCTTCTCTTCAATTTTTTGGCGGCAGCGCTCGGCAATTAATTGCGCTTGCTCCAAGGGAGCGCCCGGCAGGATTACACAAAATTCTTCACCACCAAAACGCGCCACCATATCCATATCGCGTACCACTTCGCGCAAACTATTGGCAGCCATTTTAATCACTTCATCGCCCGCCGCATGGCCATAGGTATCGTTTACTTTTTTGAAGAAATCAATATCCGCCATGATGCAACTGAATTCTGTATCACCAGCACGCGCGCCATCAAATTTACTCGCTAAATGTTCATACAAAGCGCGACGGTTAAAACAGTTAGTAAGTGGGTCACGCGTTGCGAGGAAGGTCAGCTCCTTATTTTTATTTTCAATTGCCACTTGCGTTGCCGCTAACTGCTGGATCATTTCCTCCAACAAACGGCTTTTGGTTTCCAATTCGGTAATATCCTCAAACACCGCAATAGTGCCCTGACTCGCCCCTTTGGGGTCCAGAATGGGCACAGCATTCACCTGGAAAATTGTATCCTTTTCAGTGCTATTGCTATTGGGCAGGAGTACACGCACACCAGTTTGTTTTACACCACTGCCAATTGCTTTTAACCAGGGATATTCAGTGGCCTCCTGCTTGGGGTCTAAAAACCAGCCAAGACTGCTGGCCTTTTTTCCCATAAGTGATTGCTCAGTGCGCTGCAAGTGTTCAATCATCGAATTGTTAGCCAATACGATTTGCTCGCGCCTATCCAGAATTAACACACCTTCAGCCAAAATGTTTAACGCATTGCGCACGCGCGCCGGCACTACTGCACTGGGGTCCAGATGTTTTAACGCGCGCTTAATGTAAAACCAGTAACCCACAAAACCACTGAGCGATACAAAGATCACCAACAAAATAAAGGTGGGTAATTTAAAAATGGGATGACTATCGCTTAGCAGGGGTTCAAAACTTAATTCAAATTCAGCGCGCTTGGCACCGTTGATCATGATGGGAAAACGGATATGTGTAGGCGTTGATTCGTTAGGTTTAGCTTTAGCCCAATTTTGCGAATGCAATTTTGTTTGGGCGACAATCACGCCGTCATTGCGACGCACAGCAACCGATAAAATTTCCGGGTTGCGTTCTACCGATGACTCCAGCAAATACTGCAACAACAATTCGTCGCCGCGCATAATGGCCACACTGACTTGCGAGGCCAGGGTTTCTGCCAAACGTTTGCGCACTTCCAATTGTTGGCGCTCAGCACCGGGCGCAAGCCCAATAGCCTGTGCCAAAATCAGGATGGAGATAGTTAAAATCACCAAGCCCATACTTAAACGAACTGCAGGAGTAAAACCTAACATTTATTTCCCTTAACCAGAAAACTCAGCAAGACCAAAATTATTGGCCCGGATTTTTTTGTTGTGCGTGGTCAAACAAATAGCCCACTTCTTTGGAGCTTTTATCTTCACGTGCACGGTCTTTGCGCTGTTGTTCCAACTCTTTCTTGCGTTTATTCACCTCATCCAGAATCGGCAATGGATCAAGGCCGCGCCAGAGCGGCAACATAGACATCAGCGTTAACAATAGACTGCTGGCACGCAAAGACCAAACCAGAAGACCCGTGGTCACTGAAAAAGTCAGTCCCGCCACTACGGCGCGACGATCCTGCTCCTCTTCCATCGCCACATCCATTTGATCGCGAATACGGCGCACTTCGTTGTCGAAATCAGCCGCTTCCCAGGGCGCAAAACCATCATCAGTCGCGATGAGGCTAACCAGCGATGATGAAGCCGTCAGGGTGGTGACGGGTATATTTTGCGACTCCAGGCCTGCTTCAAAACGCTCATAATCACGGCTGGATTTATCATTGGGCAAAGCAACATTATTCCGGGAATCATCCGGGTCATTGATTGGTGGTACGCCCTGGCCAGAGGTTCCCGGCAAATTGGTATCTATCCCCGTTTCCGGCAAGGCACCATCACCACCATTATTACCCGCCCCGGGGTTACCTCCATTACCATCAGTTGGCGGTGTGGTAGGTGGAGTAACTGGCGGTGTTGTTGGAACTTCGGTAACCGGTGGCACTGTGGGCGGTGTCACTGGTGGCTTGGTGGGCGTTTCCGGTTCAGGAATAACTACAGGCGCAGTGACATTTACTTTAAAGCGGGTATCCACCCAGGCACCGTCATTGTCTTGCGCGCGCAGGGTAATAAAAGTTTCTCCGCCACTGTTTGCAGCAAAGGAAATAGTCATCATGCCAGTGGCCTGATTCCATTGCACATTAGGCACTACGCTGGTATTGGTATTGGCAATTAACGAATATTGCAGCGCTGTGCCATTTTCAATATCGGAAAATATTGTGCGCAAATCCATTTGTTGCGGCTGGGCACCTGCATTGACATTAATATCATTAATGCCGGTTGATACAGGTACATCATTCACTGACGCAATATTAATGCGCACCGCTGTTTCAACAGTTGCGCCGCTGGCATCCTGCGCGCGAATAATTAAATCGCTTGAACCAAACTGATTAGTACCGTAGCTGAAATTTAATTTCCCAGTGTTAGCATCCACCGTTGCGCTGGTAACCAAAGCAGAATTGGAGTTGCTCACCACTGAATAACGCAATTGATTTGCCGGTGTTTCTTCGTCACTAAAGCTAGTAAACAAATCCAGCTGATCGCCCGGCGCATCTTCAACATTATTGATAGTGATTGGGGCAATGGCGACGGGCGAATCATTTACAGGTTCTACCTGCAGAATAAATTGGAAACTCACCGACGCTTCGCCATCGCTGGCAATTAATTGAATGCTGAGAGTACCCGCATCATCGTTGCCCGGTGTACCACTGAAAGTTAAGGTGGCTGCATCAAATTGCAGCCAATCTGGCAGAGCCTGGCCATTGGCTAATTGCGCGCTGTAATTCAGTGAGTCACCCACATCGATATCGTTAAACATCGTCAAGGGGAAACTCAGGCTAAAACGTTCATCCTCTTGCGCCACGGGATTAACAGCAGGAGCATTAACTGTAGGGGCATCATTAGTATTAATAACGGTGATGCTGAAGGTATCGCTGGCACTGCCACCGTTACCATCACTTACGCTAACTTGCAGGTTAATCACACCAACATCACTATTGTCCGGAGTACCGGAAAAGGTGCGCGTAGCTGCATCAAAACTCAACCAGGCAGGCAAGGCACCACCGCCCACCATTTGCACTGAATAACTGAGCGGATCACCTTCTGCATCGCTAAAGGCATTAGCGGGAATGGTGAACGAAAAATTGCTGTCTTCATTAACCGATTGGTCGCTGACACCACTTTGAACTACGGGCGGCAAATTGGCAGGCAATGCGTTGACCGTCACGCTAAATGTATCGGTAATACTGCCGCCATTGCCGTCGCTGGCAATCACATCAATATTCACAGTGCCGATATTTGCTACACCAGGAGTTCCACTGAAAGTGCGGGTTACCGCATCAAAACTTAACCACGCAGGCAATGCACCACCGCCAGCAAGTTGGGCGGAGTAAGTCAGCGTTGCACCGACATCCACATCAGCAAATGTGTTAGCGGCAAATTGAAAATTAAACGCACTATTTTCGGTAGCAGTTTGATCTGCAATCGGATTGGCAACTGTCGGCGCGTCATTGGTATTCGCAATAACAATATCGAAAGTATCGGTCACTGTACCGCCATTGCCATCATTGGCAATTACATCAATCGACAGTGTACCGACATTGGCGTTAGCAGGTGTGCCACTGAAAGTGCGAGTAACCGGATCAAAACTCAACCAAGCGGGCAATGCTCCACCACCAGTAACTTGCGCTGAATAGGTCAGCACATTACCCACATCCACGTCAGCAAAAGTATTGGCCGCAAATTGAAAATTAAATGCAGCATCCTCAGTAGCGTTTTGATCAGGAATTGCATTGGCTACAGTGGGTGCATCATTTACATCATTTACCGTAATGGTGAAGGTATCGGTAATAGTACCGCCGTTGCCGTCATCCGCAATTACGTCAATGGATACACTGCCCAAATCCGCATTTGTCGGTGTACCGCTAAATGTGCGCGTCGCTGCATTAAAACTCAACCAGGCTGGTAAAGCGCCACCGCCCGCCAACTGTGCAGAATAAGTGAGCGTATCACCCACATCAGGATCAGCAAATGTATTAGCGGCGAACTGGAAATTAAATGCCGCATTTTCTGTTGCAGTGCGATCCGGAATTGCATTGGCAACTGTTGGTGCATCGTTGCTGTTTGCAATAACAATATTGAAAGTATCAGTTACAGTACCACCATTACCATCATCAGCAATTACATCAATTGATACAGTGCCGACATTAGCATTCGCGGGTGTACCGCTAAATGTGCGCGTAACCGGATCAAAGCTCAACCATGCTGGTAGTGCACCGCCACCAGCAAGTTGTGCGGAATAAGTGAGCGTATCGCCTACGTCGGGATCAGCAAACGTATTGGCCGCAAATTGAAAATTAAATGCGGCATCTTCTGTGGCGTTTTGGTTGGGAATTGCATTCGCAACCGTGGGAGCATCGTTGGCATCACCAACTACAATATTGAATGTATCAGTAACGGTACCACCGTTGCCGTCATCAGCAATGACATCAATGGACACTGTACCTACATCACCATTGGTGGGTGTACCGCTAAAGGTGCGCGTTACCGGATCAAAACTCAACCAGGCCGGCAATGCACCGCCACCAGCTAATTGCGCCGAATATGTAAGCGTTGCGCCCACATCCACATCTGCAAATGTGTTAGCTGCAAACTGAAAATTAAACGCTGCATTTTGTGTGGCATTTTGATTGGGAATTGCATTCGCAACTGTTGGTGCATCGTTGCTGTTTGCAACAACAATATTGAACGTATCAGTCACTGTGCCGCCATTGCCATCGTCAGCAATTACATCAATAGATACGGTGCCAACATTGGCATTGGCTGGTGTGCCACTAAATGTGCGCGTCACCGGGTCAAAGCTCAACCACGCAGGCAATGCACCGCCGCCAGCCAATTGCGCTGAGTATATGAGCGTATCGCCGACATCGGGATCAGCAAATGTATTAGCCGCAAATTGAAAATTAAATGCAGCATCTTCTGTTGCATTTTGATTGGGGATCGCGTTAGCAACTGTAGGTGCATCATTTGTGTTAGCGACAACAATATTAAATGTATCGGTAACAGTTCCGCCGTTGCCATCATCGGCAATCACATCAATGGAAATAGTGCCCACATCACCATTGGCCGGTGTGCCACTGAAAGTGCGTGTAGCTGGATTGAAACTCAACCATGCTGGCAGTGCGCCACCACCATTCAATTGCGCTGAATAAGTGAGTGTTGCTCCCGCATCTATATCCGCAAAAGTATTTGCCGCAAATTGAAAATTAAAGGCCGCATCTTCAGTGGCATTTTGATTCGGAATTGCGTTGGCAACTGTGGGCGCATCGTTGGTTCCGTTAATGGTGATATTAACGTTATCGGTATCCGTCAGTGTTCCGCCTGTACCTGTACTACCCAAATCGCTGGTAGTAATACTCAGAACAGCAGCACCGGTAAAATTGCCAGTTGGATTAAACGTTAAGGTTGCCAGTGCCGCATTGATATTGGCCTGGGTTCCGCGAAACACCATTGATGAATCTGTAGTGCCATCGCCAGTAGTAAATGCCAAACCAGCAACACCGGCTAACGTGAGCGTACCGTTAGTAACAGAGAGCGTAACTTCCAGATCACTGGCGCCAACATCGAGATCATCAACCTGAATTTGATTGCCATTGCCCGCACTAAAAACCAGTGCAACATCTTCATTGGTAACTTGTGCACCGGGAACACTATTTTCAGGCGCATCATTTACCGCAGTAATATTAATGGTGGCGGTATCGTTACCCGACAAACTGCCGTCACTCGCACTAATAGTTAACAAGCGAGTGGCAAGCGGTGTATCACCGGAAAGACGGTAAGTAAACGTACCACCATTATTGCCTGCAAATAAATCGTTGAGCTGCGCCGCTGTACCACTCAACACCAACGTATTGGTGTTGATGCCGGATACAATATTGACGCCGGTGGTTCCCGCTGTCGCTCCAAAATTACTATTGCTGCCTGCACCGGTAATGGTGATCGTTAATGGATTGCCATCTATATCGGCAACGCTTATCCCGGTGCCGTGCAAATCCATCCACAATTGTTCGGTAGCGTTGTAATCGGTTGGAGTGATAGTCACTGTCGGTGCATCGTTTGTTGCATTAACAGTAATATTGACCGTATCTGTATCTGTCAGGGTTCCACCAGTACCGGTATTCCCCTGGTCACTGGTAGTAATGGATAAGACCGCCGCGCCGTTGTAATTTGTCGTCGGGTTATAGGTGAGCGTTGCCAGGGCAGTATTAATATCGGTAAGTGTGCCGGTAAATACCAGCGTTGAATCGGCAGTGCCGTCACCCGTGGTGAAACTTAATCCTGTTGTACCAGCAAGTGTGAGCGTGCCGTTAGTAACCGACAGCGTAACTTCCATAGTGCCTGCAGCGGCATCAACATCGCCAATTTGAATTTGATTGCTGTTGCCTGCACTAAACACCAGGGCAGTATCTTCATTAGTTGACTGCGCACCGGGTACTGTATTTACCGGAGCGTCGTTAACAGCCGTGATATTAACAGCAGTAGTGTCATTGCCAGACAAAGCACCATCACTGGCAGAAATGGTTATCGTCGCCGTTGCGATTGGCGTATCACCTGCCAAACGATAAGTTAGTGTGCCGCCATTATTTCCCGCAAGAAAATCATTGAGCTGTGTGAGCGTGCCGGTTAACACTAATGTGGGCGTGCCGTTACCAGACGATATACTAACGCCTGTAGTACCGACACTCGCAGTTAACTGGCTATTGCCCCCCGGGCCAGTCAAGGTCAGCGTAATGTTGTTGCTATCAACATCTGAAATACTAATCCCGGTACCATGTAAATTCACAGCGACCTGTTCATTGGTGTAGTAATCCGTTAACGCAATACTCACACTGGGTGCATCATTTACGTTGGCGACAGTAATGCTGAAGGTATCGGTCACTGACCCACCATTGCCATCACTGGCAATGACATCCACAGAAAAACTGCCCACATCACCATTAGCAGGAGTTCCGCTAAAAGTGCGCGTTGCCGCATTAAAACTCAACCAGGATGGCAGCGCCCCGCCCCCGGCTAGTTGCGCAGAATAGGTTAAGCTATCGCCAATATCCTGATCATTAAAAGTATTCGCGGCAAACTGAAAATTAAATGCAGCATCTTCGGTCGCATTCTGATTGGGAATTGCATTGGCAACAGTAGGTGCATCGTTGGTGTTGGCAACAACGATATTGAAAGTGTCAGTGACTGTACCGCCATTGCCGTCGTTAGCAATTACATCAATCGATACAGTGCCTACAAATGCATTAGTGGGCGTACCGCTAAATGTGCGCGTTGCCGAATCAAAACTTAACCATGCGGGCAATGCACCGCCACCAGCAAGTTGCGCCGTGTAACTGAGCGTATTACCCACATCCTGATCAGCGAAGGTATTGGCTGCAAAGGTAAAATTAAATACTGAATCTTCAGTGGCATTTTGGTTGGGAATGACGTTGGCAACCGTGGGGGCATCATTGCTATTAGCAATTACCAAATCGAAAGTATCGGTTGCTGGCGTTCCGCCATTACCATCATCGGCAGTGATTTTAATCGATATAGTGCCAACATCTGCGTTAGTTGGTGTGCCGGAAAATGTGCGCGTCGCTGCATTAAAACTTAACCAGGCCGGTAGCGCGCTGCCGTCTGCCATGGTGGCGGTATAGGTAAGCGTATCGCCCACATCAGCATCGTTAAAAGTATTAGCCGCAAATTGAAAATTAAATGCAGCATCTTCTGTGGCTGATTGATTGGGAATCGGGTTAACAATCACCGGATCAATATTAGCGCCGCTCGAAATCTGGAAGGCAACATCGCGTGTGGTATCTGCCGCACCGCCACTGCTATGAAAGGATCCATTCGCATAGACATCAGTATTGTGGATTGCGGCTTTTACCTGGCCATCATTACTGGTGGATTCAATTTTAATAAAATAAAGCTGGTTATCCGTAAGAACGGTGTTGGTAAAATCAAATGCTTTCCACGCAAGTGTAGTGCCTATATCCGCTGAAGACACCGTTGCAGAATCTACTACTGTGCCGTTATGTGCGCCTGATAATAAGGTAACAGTGATAGTCTGTGCTGCCGCTGAGGGATCTTTCACCAACTGCAATACAATGGAATCTATGGTGTAGGTTGCACCGGCGCTATTATGGAAAAAGCTTTGGAAAAATGGCACGCCTGCCGTAATAATTTGGGTATCTGTCGATGGCCCGGAAGTTTCGTAAACTACGTTAGATGAACCAACGTTTTGTACATCCAGATCAAAAAAATCAGAAACCGTTGCGGTGCCGTCGCTAGCCCTTACTTCAATAGTGATGTTACCTACATCACCATTGGAAGGTGTACCGCTAAAAGTACGCGTTGCACCATCAAAAGATAACCATGCAGGTAAAGCCGCACCACCAGCAAGTTGCGCGGTATAGGTAAGAGTGTTACCCACATCCTGATCATTAAAGGTATTAATGGCAAAGGTGTAATTAAACAGCGCGTTTTCGGTGGCAGTTTGGTTGGGTATTTGATTCGCCACTGTAGGCGCGTCATTGGTATTGGCGATGACAATATCAAAGGTATCTTCCGCAGTTCCACCAGCGCCGTCATTTGCCGTTAACTTAACAGAAATAGTTCCAACATCACCATTGGCAGGTGTACCACTAAACGTGCGCGTCGCAGAATCAAAATTTAACCATGCTGGTAGAGCACCACCACCTGCCAATGTCGCTGTGTAGGTAAAACTTGCACCTATATCACCATCACCAAAAGTATTTGCAGGAAAGGTGTAATTAAATGCAGCATCTTCCGTTGCATTTTGATTGGGTACTGGAATGTTTAAAAAGGGATTATCGTTGATGTTATTGATGACCAAATCAAAAGTGTCATCAACCGTAGCGCCCTTACCATCGTTCGCAGTAACTTTAACGGTAATAGTTCCTACATCGCCATCATCGGGCACACCACTGAAGGTGCGCGTCGCCGCATTAAAGTTCAACCATGGTGGCAATGGATTGCCATTAGATAATGTCGCGGTATAGGTAAGCGTATCGCCATCCTGATCATTAAAGGTATTGGCCGCAAAGGTATAACTAAACAATGCCTCTTCAGTTGCGGTTTGATTGGGAATGGCATTAGCCACCGTAGGTGCGCGGTTTTCAACGTCGACCAAGGCAATCGCCATATCCTTGCCGCCATCACCACTGCCATTCACCACAAATTCACTGGCAATAACGTTGCTATTGATGTAACCAATACCTACTAAATTATCTGCGCCATTGTTTGTTTTAAATTCAATCCAATAAACCGTGTAGGCATTAAATGTCGTTTGCGCAAAATCAAAATTGACCCAACCTAATGAACTTCCGAGCGAGGCGGTATTCACCGTTGCAGAGGCAACGACAGTCCCGTTGTAACTGTGTTGATGTACAAGCACCTGCACACTTGCGGAACTGGTACCGTGGTTTGCCAACATGACCTGAATACGATCGACCGTTTGTGTTGAAGTTAGCTGTATCCCTTGCATCACATAACCGGCGGTGGGAATTGCCTGCTCATGCGTGGCAACACCAGAATACAAATGCACTACGTCAGTCAGTACACCCTGCCATTCCATATTTTGACTGGACGAAAAAATACTGGCCGTTTCAATTTGACCTACGCGCTCTTCCAGGTCCCAATCCGCATTGGCAGCATTACCGGTTAAATCATTGCTGGCGGCAACATCGGCCCCGGTAAGATCACTTAACTGGCGCAGTAAATTCAAACCACTTTGGTTGGCCGCAACATCGCAACCGTACAACAAAATATCGGCGTCTTCATCGAGCGAATTTTTCCAGTTACCGAGTGCTTGTTGGTATTGCGCAATGTTATTTTCATTGAGTACCTGGGTCCCCAATTGCACGCTGCCCGCAACACCGTGGGAAATGATATGCACCGCAGAAATACCGCTGACACCGGCGAGGTAATCGCTAATTTGCGTCAAGCCATCTTTAGTAGAATCCAGATAAACAATAGCGACAGACTGATCGTTCAGATTTTTTTCTATGTCGTTAACCAGAGTCTGATAATTATCGACTGAGGTATCGACAAAAATCACAGCGTCAATTTGCGGAATATCAGCCTGGGAGTCCTGCATCATCAACGGATGAAAATCCAGCGCATCATCCGGTTTATAGATGCTGACCAGATCTACATTTTGAGCGGCATAGGCAAGGTCGTGGCCACCAGAGTGACCATCATCGAATACAGCAATATCCGCTGTAGCAGAAAAGAGTAAGCGCGGTTCCAGTGCTTCAATTAATGGGCGGCGATGACGCGGTGCTTTGGACATAGTTTCGCTGTTGCTTACGCGCGCTTATCACGCGGTGCGTTTGGGTTTAAGGACTGGTAAATACCAACTGCATCCTTTTATGCTGACAACCCGCCCGCCACACCATGGAGGAACTGAGAAATGGCTATCATCAAACATCTAACTGACCGAACTCGAAATCCCTCGGTGTAACGAAAGTGCCGGCTTAACGCCTTTAAGATCTTATTTATCCGTTATTAATAACTATCAAAAATTCTCAATTTGATAATTTTGGCACAAAATTTCGCTAAGTCAGATCCACATAAAAAAATAATCTAGATGCAGGTTATAACCTTGAGTTTTGTTGTAATGAATTATTGTTATTCGTATTTCATGTAAACGGTTTAGGGCAATGCGCGCGGATCCAGCAAATTCAATGTAACACCTTCAAAGGTAACACGACATTTCAAACCGCTCGGCAGGCGATTGCCCGGGTTTGCAAATGACAGGCGAATACCAAAGGTATTACTGGGCCCATCAATCACCTGATCCACCAATATAACCTCTGCAGTATATGTGCGACTGTCACCGCCCAATTCTGGAATAACGCTCGCTTTAATGCCGGGTTTTACTTTTCCATAAAGGCTTGCGGGTGCGAAAACCTCAACGCGCAATGGATCCAACTGGGCCAGCTTTAATACCGGCTCAAAATCGATATGCTCGCCCGGCTCTTTCAGGCGTTCAACAACCACACCGTCTATCGGGCTCACCAGGGTGCGGCGCTGTAAATCCGCAAGGGCACGTTTGTATTCCAGCTCTGCCTGACGCTTGCGATCCAACGCCTGTTGCAATTGCTGTTGCGCAATGGCGTGCTCGGTTTTGTGTTTATCCAACTCGGAAAAAGATGCAGCTTTTTTGTCATATAAATCTTTAACTCGCGTCAGCGCTCGCTCACTAAACTCCACCGCCAACTGCTGCGATTGCACATCACTGGTTAATTCCGACTGCACGCGACGCAGCTCTGCAGTAGCCGACTCCAAACCTGCGTCCAGACGCGCTAACACATCGCCCTTCTTTACCACATCATTTTTGTCCACTAATACTTCACTGATCACGCCCTCAACAGCGCTACTCATTTCGACAGTTACCGAGGGCTCAATACGACAATTGAGCTGCGCCGGCTCCTGTGTTTGGGCGAATAGTTCATTGCTGAACAACAGCACCAGCAATGAAAACCCTGAGACTCTAACCATGGTTAAACTCGATATAAAAACGTAAAGTGGCTATAACAATTAATTGATAACTACTATAGATTAAAAAATCCATTACGAAAAATGGCGGATAAAAACTTGTTGTAAACTCCGGTACCACCGCACCGCCAGAGGCTCGGCCGGGTGATGGAATTTCACATAGGCCCGCTCGCCAAAATGCCCGCTCTGTACAAAATCCTGTACCGCAAGATCCACCAGGAAGACCTTTTCCTTAACCTGCACTCCACCAGGTTGGGCTGCGTCAACTGCAATGCGACCTCCCCCCTGGGTGCCTAATACCGGGTTGGGTAACTGCTGGCTGGCAATCACCTCACCGGGAACCAGCCGGGCTTCACGTCCCTGGGTGGGCGCACTGGCAAACCCCAGGCTTACACTATGAGTCGCCTGTTGGACCAGACCAATCTCTTCTTGCAGCAAGGCAGCACGTACGCGCAGGCTGTCGGGCTTTTCTATTAATGCCAATTCGTCTCCTTGGTGCAGGAAGCTACCCGGTAAATAATAAGTACGGGTTAATCGAAAGATGCCCGCGGATGGACTGCGCACCACCAGATTAACAACACGCGTTTGCAGCAATGCAATTTCCGCTTTAATGGCTGCTATATCCTGCTCAAACATTTGCGCCTGTGCACGATCATCAACCCAGGCCTGTTGATAGCGCGCTTCATATTCGCGCAAGCGCGCTTGCTGCACGGCGAGCTGTGCAACCAGTACCGGATTATGCAAATGCAACAATTCCTGACCCGCAACCACCTGAGCGCCGTTATCGACCAGCAATTCCGCCACTTCACCACTGGACTCCACTTTTACACGTGCATCATCTGGCAACCAGAGGACCGCTTCAGCCGAGGTCGATTGCGGCATAGGCACCGCCAACACCACGAGTAAAACAGCCGCACCAGCTACTCCGGTTACTGTCCAGGCCCGTTTGCGCTGATTGGCCAATTGCTTATCCTGCGCGAGAAAACGCAGGGCCTTTAACGCTGGCCACACCAGTTGGAAAAATATCAGCCAGGCACCGATCACCAAACCCAATACCGGGAAATAACTGGCGACCAGCAAAATAATAAAAAACAACATAAACACGCGATAAATAAACGCGGCAACACTGTAACTTGCCAATAGCCAGGCCTCGCGCGTTGAACTGGCCGGGGAAAAAACATTGATGATGCCGTAGGCATAGCGACGTAATAAATAACTCACCTGCTGGTTGGCACGCGTTGCCAGGTTAGGTAAATCAAATGCGTCAGTCACCAAATGGTAGCCGTCAAAACGCATGAGCGGATTGCCATTAAAAAACAGCGTGGAAACACCACCAATCAAAATAATGTTGTATAAAAAATCGCGCAGGAAACCGCCAGATAATTGCACCCACAGCAGGAGCGCCAGAGCCGCTAAAAACAACTCCACCGCCATGCCGGCCGCACTCACCATCAAGCGCTGGTGCTTGGAATAAAAGCCGGTCGCAGCGCTGGCATCCACATAGGGCAAAGGTGTGCCGACCACAAATACCAAACCGCAGTCATTAACCTGCCCGCCCCAGACTTTGGTGAATAATCCGTGCCCCAGTTCGTGCAACACTTTAAAAAAGGGATAGGTCAACCAAAGTAAAAATAAATTGCCGGGTGATAAGACACGATCCAATTGGCCGTGGGTGAGTTGCTGCCAGTGCGCGCCCGCTTGCAAGAGCGCATAACCTACAACTAATAACCAGATAACCCCCATAGTGCGGGTCGCCAGCAAACGCGCCAGCGGCATTAATTTATTCAACACAGAATCCGGATTACCCAGCGGGATATTCCAGGTGAGCGGATTCATTAATAACCGCACCCAGCGCTGCTGCTTTTTTTGCTCGCGCCGTGCAAATAATTCCTGGGTATTGGGTGGCATATCGCACACCAACAAATCGGCGACATGCAAATATTGCAGCAGATGAATTAAATCATCATGTGTGGGGACTTCATCTTCGGATTCATAAAACGCGGGGTTGTTAGCCGCTTTTAATATTTGCGCCAGCGAATTGCGGCCGTCCATTGCCGAAATCAAACGCCATGCCGAGGGCGTCAAGCGATGGAAGCGACCGTTACTTTTATCCTGCAACAAATACCAGCGCTCATTGTTGTAATCGCGACGCTGGATATGGATATGGCGTGGCAGCGAGGGGCGCAAGGATTCCAGGCGCTGCCAGATGGGATTATTAGTAGATGAATTGCTCATGGCATCACCACAGGTTCAAGCGCAGCCAGTGCCAGAGGTCGTGAAACCAGATCCAGCCCAATGCGCGCTTGCCAATTTGCACCTTGCCCGTGCCGGTCATGCCTGGACGCAACAGGACCGATTTTTCAGCAGCCCCATCAATTTCCAATTCAACACGAAAATAATTGCGTCCTTCACGTACTTCACTAATGGGTGTAATAGCTTTAACCCGTAAATTAAATACTTCCGTGGGCAAACTCGTCAGTTTTAACGCACCTGGTTGTCCGGCTTGAACCTGGGCGATATCGCGCTCATCCACAAACAGTTGCACCCGATAATTTTGTCCCGCGGCAATTTCAAATAACACATCGCCCTGCTTTACCGGTGCCCCCTGGGTTTGTGAAATATCATCAGATACCACTATGCCATCTACTGGAGCGACTAATTGGGTGCGCGCCAATTGCTGATCAAGTAATTGCACCTGAATGGTCGCCTGATCCAATTGCGCACTGGCAATCGCCGCTTCCACGCGATTGGAATTCGCCAGCGCAGAATCATAAGCCTGCCGGTATTGTTGCGCCTGGCTTGCAATTTTGCGGCGCTCCAGGCGCAAATCTTCATCATTTAATTGCGCAAGCAATGCGCCTTTTTTGATGGCGTCACCGGGACGCGCCGAAATTTTTCCCAAATAGGCATCTTGTGGAGAAACTACCAAATGTTTTTCGGTGGTTTGTAAATTCGCATCCGCCGACAAGTGATAAGTGACCGGCACAAATAAAGCTACCAATAAAACTACGGCCGTAATTGCAATTAATTTCCCGCGCCATGAATCCGGCCCGAGCAATTTTTGTAAGCGCGTAACAATATTGTGCTTGATGCCTTGCCAAAAACCAGCCGCGGCTTGCTGTTGCAACAGCATAATCGCCGCCGCCGAATGCGCGGCTTGCTGCACAAACAATTCCTGGTCCGCCGTTAATAAACGCCTATCCAGCTCAATGGTTATCGCACCCAGAATACGTTCGCCCTTGCGCAGTAAAAAACTGCTAACACTTTGCAATTGCTGCGCGTGCAACAAATGCTGATGCGCCTGCTTAATCAGCACGGATTCCCCGGGATTTTGCTCATCGTCATCAACCGCATAATTGATGCGCATCCCCTGGTCGATCGCCTCTGCCATAGCTTCCCTGATCGCCAACATCGCTTGCGTACGCTTGTCAAAATTCGCAGAAAAAGACACTGCCTCCAAATGCAGGTTTTTACCCTGCCCGTCCAGAACGCCGAGGCTCACACGCGTGGCCTGTAACAAACCCGCCAGCAAATTAACCAGCGTGATACCTGTCTCTTGCAGAGAGTTTTCTTTTAATAAACTCGCATTGATTTGCACGAGTGCTGTATTAAGGGACTCGTTTAGCGGTGGAAGGGTGATCTGTGCCTTTGCAGATGCAGCATCAGCTTCAGAGGTTGATACGGCTTCCGTTTGATCTTTTTCAGACTGGGCATTTTCAACAAGAGCAGATTCTTGCGCAGTGATATGCAATATAAATTGCAGCCAAAATTGCCCCAGTTTTAACCACTTGAGTATCGCCGGCAGTTCTTTTTTATCGGCCAGCGCCAGCGTACACACCAACACGCCCCACTGCTGGCCATCAATCACCAACGGATATCCCAATAAATAGTGCTGTGAATCCAGAAGCTGCAAATGCAAGCGCTGCTTTTCCAGTACCGGTTGTATGGCGCTGCGCAAGAGCGTGGAATCGATTTCAGTGCTGGGCCATTTAGCCAGAATTTGCGGGTGATCAGGTGCGCATTGCACCAGCATGGCAGCCTGCACATTGCCCAGCATTTGGCATTGCATGCTTAACCAGAGTTTGAAGGCCTTTAACGACTGCATAACAAAGACTATAAATATTGTTGTGAGTATTCAGGATTATGCGGTTTGCATTGCCTGCCATGGCCCGACGGTATAGGTATCGCAGTTTTTATCGATAAAAATTCTTATTAACGCCACACGATACACAGCAAGTCTAGTTCTATTAATTCAGAAACGTATAACAAATCGCTTTTTATTTTTAGGTCGCGCAGGGTAAACCAATGCTTAGGGAGGCGCCAGCCACTTGCTGCATTTGCCTTGCTATTCGCGTCGCAGTTTTTGCAGATAGTCATTTTTACGCTGTGCAACAGCGTCTAAAACTCGCTGTTTCCCCTGATTATCCAGCGTACTCCAGCGGGTAATTTCATGCAGGCTGCGAAAACATCCCAAACAAATATCCTCGTCGTTTAAACAACAATTTCGCACACAGGGCGAATCAACAATGGGCTCCATATGACGCCTTTTCATATATGACATAAAAATATAAATAATTCAGCGAGCTAATTATTTCAGCGCAAGCCGCGACTTTATAAGAATTTTTACTAAGTAGAAACTACACTCAGACTTGCTGTTACCACGGGAATCACAGACTTAACCAGCAACGTCACTACCGTCTGTGTTTCCGGGAGATACAAACTCAAGGGCTATGGATTGAATGAGATATGTACAGCGCCACCCGGAATCTAACACCTGAAACACTGACCTCGCGCACCATTGCTATTGCATTGTGTGTACTGGGTGTTGGTGTTTTGCTGAGCTGGCACAGCCCCAAAATGCTAGCCGCTATTTATCCCTATACAACCCTGATGGCATATAACACGGCCATCGGGTTTTGCGCCTGCGGCCTTGGGCTTTACGCCATTCTGACCCATAACGGGCTGTTAAAAATTTTCTCCTGCCTGATATTGCTTGCGATTGGCATTCTGACGCTGCTCGATTTAATTGTCGGTATTCCGCTTAATACCACCAGCTGGTTTGTGATGTTTCTCAGTGAACCACCCGTGCGCAGCCAGGCGATTCCCCCTACTGCCAGCCTGGCATTTCTACTTGCTGCCTGCGCCATCTTGTTTGGTTTTAATCAGCAGGGACTCAAAACACTTATCGCATGCTTGCTCTCTATAGTCATTTTATTCCTCACGTTCACGGCCATGCTCGGGCAAGGTTTTCAAATGCTGCCCAGCTTTGTGTGGATGGGAATCAAGATGGCACCGCATACCGCAGTGGGCCTCACACTCTTTGCTATTGGAATAATCAGTTTGCGGGCCCGCGCAGCAGCAGAAGCTTTTAACCGGTTAAATATTTTTGATCGACTCATCACCGGTTTTATCTTTATGAGCCTGCTATTTCTTGGCATTGGTTCAATCGGTTCTTTACAAATCAGTAGTGTGGCTTCTATCACCCAGGAGCTCTATGAAGACCCGATCCAGATTAATAATGCGGTACTGCGTTTGCGCAGCGACATTAACAAGCTTAATCGCCACATGAAAGATATTGCGGTAAACCCCGAACTTGCCAGTGATTTTAATATTCCTGAAGAAGTCCGCCGAACAGAGTTCTCGGTGACTCAGGAAATAGAAATTATTAAACGAAAAAACGACAGCAGCCACCTCACTCAGTTACAAACAGATTTTCACCAATGGCTGAAAATAGTGCTGAATAATTATCAACACTTGCTCACCGGGGAAATTGCTCTCTACCGGTCACAAACACTGAACCAAATGCAGGAAAGTACCATTGCCCTGGAGAATCTGTGCGAGGGAATTTTCCAGCAGGCCCAGGAGCGTATGCTGGAGTTAAATAGCGAAGTCATTCACGCCAAAAAGAATGCGGCCAATTTAATGCTGATAGTGATTACCGGATTTTTACTGGCCGGGGTTGCGATTGCCGCCATTATTACCCGTAGCCTCACCTGGCAGATGCAGCGCATCCGCGACACTATGGAGCGACTGGCCCGAGGGGAAACCAATGTTGAGATTCCCTTCCTGGATCACCCCCACGAAATGGGAATCATGGCCAAAACCATTGCGGTGTTTGCCGAAAATATGGAAGCGCGCAAAAGGAATGCGCAATTACTGATTCAACACCAAGTTGATCTGGAATCAAGCAATCACCGCCTGGCGCAAACCAATAAGGAACTGGAAACCTTTGCTTACGTTGCCTCGCACGATTTGAAGTCCCCGCTGCGCGGTATCGCCCAACTATCCACCTGGATTGAAGAAGACCTTGCTGAAAAAGAATATTCCGAAGTTGATAAGCATACGCAAATGTTGCGCAACCGCATCCAGCGTATGGAAAAGTTACTGGATGACATGTTGATTTTTTATCGCGCCGGCAAGGTGGATGGAAAATTTACCTCAATAGATCTTGGCCATATGGCGGCCGAACTATTTGAGATACAAAACACCAAAGCCGGTTTGCGCCTGGAGCTAGGTGAAAACCTGCCAACATTTAAAACCCTGGGCACTCCTTTCGAGCAGGTTATCCGCAATTTATTTTCCAATGCATTGAAACATCACGATCGCGACCAAGGTGTTATTCGCCTGGAATGCAACACCCTTGGCGAACAATTTTACGAAATCAGTGTAAGCGATGACGGGCCGGGAATTCCGGAAAAATTCCAGGAGCGCGTCTTTGGTATGTTTCAAACACTGAAACCGCGCGACGAAATGGAAGGCAGTGGTATGGGCCTGGCGCTCATCAAAAAATTGGTTGAAGCCTATGGTGGAAGCATCAAGGTATTTTCTGAGGGGCGCGGCTGCCGTTTTACGTTTACCTGGCCGCAAGTGATTAAGGAGAAGGCAAGCATATGATTGATAAATTACATCCACCCGGGGTCGGTGAACATTTTCGTACTGTCAGCCTGTTAATTGTTGATGACGACGATATAGATGCAACAGCATTGCGTCGCGCCCTGCATAAATTGAAATTATTAAATCCACTCTACCGTGCTAAAGACGGCCTTGAGGCGCTCGAAATATTGCGTAATGGCGAAATCCCGGGCCCTTACATTATCTTGTTGGATATCAATATGCCGCGCATGAATGGCATAGAGTTCCTGGAAGTCTTGCGCTCAGATCCGGAACTCACCCATGCCGTGGTATTTGTACTGACCACATCAAAATCGGACGAAGACATTATTGCGGCTTACCGCGAGCATGTAGCGGGTTACCTGCTGAAACAGCGTATGGATAGCGATTTCTTGCAAGTGGTTGGGTTGCTCGATCATTACTGGAAAGTGATTGAGTTACCGGTAAAAGAAAAATAGCACTTGGGTGGAGGGGTTGATTGCATGAAGCTGTTGTTGATTGATGATAACGATCTGGATCGCCAGGCGATCATTCGCACTTTTCGCAAAACCGAATGGGATATCACTATCTCCCAGGCGAGTTGTGCCGCTGAAGGATTGGAGCAATTTGACAGCAACGATTTTGATGCAGTACTGCTGGACTATCGCCTGCCCGATATCGACGGCATGGAGGTGCTGCAACTCCTCAATAAACACCCGCAACAT
>JAGKWY010000039.1 GCA_021151625.1 Gammaproteobacteria bacterium
GTATCCATCGCAGCGGAAATCAGAGGGATATTTAGCTGGATCTTGCGAGTCAACTGAGTTTTCAGGGATACATCTTTCGGGGTCACATCCGAAAAACCTGGCACAAGGAGCACATCATCAAACGTGAGGGCTTCTTCAGCAATTCGCAACATAGCTACCAACCTCAAAATAGAGCGGGAAAAATAAACGCGGAATTATAGCGGCTCGATCACCCCCGGTAAACTAAAACAACGAGCGAAGATCAACTAAAACCACTATATCTTGTGGCTATAGCCCGACATTGACCTGCTTTCAGGCTACCCGCACACCGAGGCTTGGCCTAGAATGCGCAGCACACTGCCTTTGAAACTGCCAGCTATGAATGATCTGTTTAGCAAAACCCCGGAGCGGGAAATCCTCAGCGTCAGCCAGCTTAACCGCCAGGCGCGCCAGCTATTGGAGACCCACCTGCCCCTGTTGTGGGTTGAGGGTGAACTCTCCAATGTTTCAATTCCCTCCTCCGGCCACTGGTATTTCACCCTGAAGGATGACCAGGCCCAGGTTCGCTGCTGCATGTTCCGCAACCGGAATATGACGGTCAGATTCAAACCGCAACAAGGGCAACACGTGCTGATTCGCGCACGCGTCAGCCTTTATGAGGGGCGTGGCGACTACCAGATCATTGCCGAACACATGGAGGAAGCCGGCAGCGGTGCCTTGCAACGCGCGTTTGATGAGCTCAAACATCGCTTGGCCGCGGAAGGCCTGTTTAACGAAGCCCACAAAAAGCCCTTACCTAAGATCCCGAAACATATCGCCGTGATTACCTCGCCTACCGGGGCCGCGATTCGCGATGTGCTTAGCGTGTTGGAGCGCCGCTTTGCCGATATTCCCGTCACGGTAATTCCAGTGGCAGTACAGGGCAAAGAGTCCCCGCCGCAAATTGTGAAGGCGATTGATCTGGCCAACCGCGCTGGTTTGTTTGATGTGATATTGCTCACCCGCGGTGGCGGTTCAATGGAAGACCTCTGGTCGTTTAACGAAGAAAAAGTCGCCCGCGCGATTTTTAGCAGCCAGTTGCCAATTGTGAGCGCTGTAGGCCACGAAGTGGATTTCACCATCGCCGATTTTGTTGCTGACCTGCGCGCGCCAACACCCTCTGCCGCTGCTGAAATACTGGTGCCGGATAGCGAGGAATGGCTGGATAAATTTATCGGCTTCGAAGTGCTGCTTGAAGAAGCAATGCTGCGTAAACTTGCGCAACTGCAAAAACATTTACAACATTTGCGTCAGCGTTTGCGCCACCCGCGCGAGCGCTTGGAACAACAGTCGCAACGGCTCGACAATCTCGAATTGCGCTTGAAAAACCAGATTAAAAATCTGCTGAGTCGCCACCAACATCAACTCTCGCAGTTGCGCTTGCGTATGCAAGCCCACCACCCGCAAGTGCGCTTAGCACAGCTGCGTGAGCGTCTGCATAACGCCGAAACACAATTGCATAAAGCACAATTTACTTATCTCGACCGCCAAAAGTTACGCCTCGCCACTGCAGCTCGCATGCTCAACACATTGAGTCCACTCAATACCCTGGAACGCGGATTTGCATTGGTAACCGATGCAGAAACCGGCAGCCTGGTCAGCAGCCAGCACCAACTAAAACCAGGACAGCGCATTCATACCAGAATCGCCCAGGGGGGATTTCATAGTACTGTCGAAACGCTGGATGGCAACACCAGCTCCTAAAGGTTTTGATTGCGAAGGACAGCAGCCATCAGTATATTGGCCGCACTTCTTGTCGGGGCGCCTTGGCTGAATTGCATGCGATGCAAATTTGGTACGGCTGTGGTATCCGATGTAAATGTCTATCGCATGGGCCAATTTGCCTTACAGCGCTGGCCACAATGGCTGAAAGATTTGCCGCAAAGCGATTTATCACAAAACACTCCTGAATTATTTTTTGCCAAAGGCAGCCTGCTGGTTGCACACCCGCAAGATGAAAGCGAACTGCAGCAATTTGAAAATGAATTGAATTTTGTAGTGCCCGAGTGTCGCAGTTATCAATGGTTATCCGGCCATGAAATCCAGACACTTGAACCGGATCTGCACTCACACTTTATGCGCGGCTTGCTGCTAAAAGAAGAAGGACACCTGCACAATCGCGAATTTTTACAGCAACTGGGCGACGAATTAATTCGTTTGAACATTAAAATTCGTGAAAACACATTGGTAGAAATAGATCCACATACTGTTCGCACCCAAAGCGGCAGCGAAAAATTTGATCTGGTGATTGATTGTCGTGGCCTGGGCGCGAAAACGCAGCTGAAAAAACTGCGCGGTGTGCGCGGCGAAACCTTGCATGTAGAAACCAGCGAGATTCATTTGCAACGCCCGGTGCGCTTAATGCATCCACGCTATCAACTATACGTGGTGCCCAAACCAAACAATCGCTTTATTATTGGTGCAACACAAATTGAAAGCGAAGATCGCTCACCAGTAACCCTGCAATCATCGCTCGAGCTGGGCAGCGCGCTTTACACTTTATCGCCCGCGTTTGCGGAAGCACGTATTGTTGAAATGGATACCAATTTACGCCCGGCATTTATGGATAACCTGCCTAAAATTTTCTGCAAATCGGGTTTAATTATTGCCAACGGCTTATTTCGCCATGGCTATTTGCTGGCACCTGCAGTAGTCGAACAAGTGCTTGCCCAAATCGCACAAGACCAAACCATTTTATTTCCCGATTTGCTTCAGACTTCTTTACTTGAAGAGTCTCCACTTTAGCTTTCTGCTTCAGGTTTATAAACAATGATTCAAGTTAGTGTTAACAACGAAATTAAATCCGTAGCAGCTGCAACCCTGCTAAGCGATGCGCTGCACAACTGGGGTTACGGCGATAGCAAAATCGCGGTAGCAATTAACCAGGAGTTTGTGCCCCGCTCTACTTATGCCGAGCGCGCACTGAGTAACAACGATCAAATCGATATAGTTCGCCCGGTGGGCGGAGGTTAATGCCATGAGCAACGCCATACCTACACAACCCGCTCGCGATTTCACTTTGTACGGTGAAACATTTTCCAGTCGTTTCTTATTGGGCACTGCGCTCTACGCATCGCCGCAATTAATGCGCGACTCAATTATCCAATCGCGCTGTGAAATTGTGACCCTTGGTTTGCGCCGCCAAAACCCGGCCAATCGCGACGGCGATGCAATCTGGCAATATATTCAAGAAAGCGGCTGCCGTTTATTGCCGAATACAGCCGGCTGCAAATCTGTGAAAGAAGCAGTAACCCTGGCAGAAATGTCGCGCGAAATTTTTAATACCGACTGGATCAAACTGGAAGTCGTGGGCGACGATTACAATTTGCAACCCGATCCGTTTGGCTTGGTTGAAGCCTCAGAAATCCTGATAAAAAAAGGCTTCAAGGTTTTACCCTATTGCACCGACGATTTGATTTTGTGCAAACGTTTATTGGACGTTGGCTGCGAAGTGTTAATGCCCTGGGGCGCGCCTATCGGCACCGGCCAGGGATTATTAAATCGCTACAACTTACGCAGCCTGCGCGAACGCATTAAAGATGTACCGATGATTATCGATGCTGGTCTCGGCGCGCCCTCACAAGCTGCAGAAGCAATGGAAATGGGATTCGATGGAATTTTGTTAAATACAGCGGTAGCTAAAGCGCACAACCCGCCGTTAATGGCAGAAGCCTTCGCCGATGCAATTGATGCAGGCCGCAAAGCATTTAAAGCCGGCCTAATGCAAAAACGTCAAACTGCCAGCCCAAGTACACCAACTGTTGGTCAGCCTTTCTGGCATCAGCAGTAACCTCTCTGCCGGAGTCTCACTCAAAGGCCAAATGCCGATGCGACTCCGGCCGTTTACGGCTTTTGTTACCAAACGCAATCCTTTCTCACCCGCATTCTGGCAATCCCGCTTTTTTCATTACTGAAAGTAACCATTTCCTGTTTTGATTTCTGTAAATCTATCTTTTTTTGACAATGTATACGGTTACACAAATAATGTTATCGGTTACACGATGCATTTTATCCTGTAATGATCGGAGTAACATGACACAGGCAACCTGTTTAAGGGAGAGAGAGGTAGCACGTCGCGGGTTGCACCACCCCTGAGATCATTACTCCTGCCAACAATAACGCTAATAAATTCAGGAAATACCCTATGAAAAATCTCACTAAAAAAGCCAGCCACCGCTTTACCAAATCAACCCTTGGTGCAGTTATCGGATGTCTTGGTTTTGTTTCAATTGCGAATGCCGGCCTATACCCCAACGGAGTCAACCTGCAGCCCTCCTACTACAACAATGGCAATGTGAATATGGGTTGGAGCCTGATGAAGGCCAACACCAAAATTAAAACCGTGCGAATTGAAATTGAGCCGGGGAAAGAAACCCAGGCAAAGACCTGGATTTCGCAAGCTCGCAGTAACGGTTTTACCGTTATCGCCACCTATCACAAGTCCAGCGTACTGGGCAGCGATAGCACCAGCGAGTTAAATACCGCCGCTAATTGGTGGAAAAGCAATTACAGCAGTTTGAATTCCGCAGGCAGTTTTACACTCAACCTGATGAATGAATGGGGAAGTCACAATATCACCGCCAACAACTATGCCAGTGCCTACAACACGGCAATCAGCACCGTTCGCCAGGTTTACAGTGGCCGTATTGTGATTGATATACCTGGCTGGGGTCAGGAAACCGCTACCACCGCAGCGGCAATCAAAGGTACCAATGGAACCAAAATCAATGACACCAACATAGTTCCTTCCGTACATGTTTACCCCAGTGCCTGGAACCAGGGTAAAAACCAATGGCTCGCCAAATCCGACATTGACGACCTGCTCAGTGCTGGCCGCAGCGCCATTATTGGTGAATTTGGTAATGGAGGCTCGGGCAGTTCCGATTGGGCAGGTATTACCGATTACGCCCGCGCCACCAAAGGTTTAACGGTATTGGGTTGGGCCTGGAATGGTGATGGCGGCTCCATGAATATGGTATCGCCGTCATGGGCGAGCAACCCGACTGCAACCAGTTTTACGACCAGTTCTTATTTCAGCACCATTTATAACAAGCTCTAATGCTCCTTAACTGACAGAACCAAGCCTTTAATTCGCATCCTGGTGTGGATTAAAGGCTTCACAATAATAAATTCAGGTGAGGCAAGTTTTATGTCAGCATTTAAATCTATTTTTTTTGTTTTGTTTTTTGTTTGCATCCTGGCGTTATCTTTTTGGGCTGGACGAGCGAGTCTTTCTATTTATGAAAAACCACCAATCGCACCTGTCGCAACCCCCGCAAAAAGCACGCAAGCGAATTGCGAAAAAGACTCACATCAATATACGGCATTACAACAATTACAATCCGGTTCAACAGAAGAAACCGTTAACGTCATTCAGCAAAAAATTGATACCAATAATCAACGTGCACCCAGTGCTGCACGACTTGATGATCAATATGCATTGCTATTGGAACTCGCTTTAGTCGATCCTCAAGGTGCAATGAATAAAGCACAACAACTAACAGGCGATTGGCGTGCACGCGCAATTGCCGGTGTACTGGAAACCTGGGGTAAGCAAGATCCCGAAGGTGCCTGGAATTGGGTTGCAACATCGAATCCCGATGCCATTCATCAGTTCGATCAATTGCTGGAAGTAATTGGCCGTAACAATCCCGCAATGGCGGTGGAATACGCAAGCAATCTCGCCAGTAACCGTCCAGAACTCACTCAGGAAGTTTATTTATCCGCATTAATGGGTATTGCCCACACAGGCTCATACGATGTTGCACGCAACCTGGTGGAAACAGCCAATATTTCTACGGAAGATCGCGCAGTATTGATGAACTTTGTATCAGGTAGCTGGGCAAGTTATGAACCAGAGGCTGCTGCGCAATGGGTAATGAGCCAACCCGCCGATTTACGCGCAAATGCACTCATTGGTTTAGGAGAATCCTGGAGCAATATTGACCCCGAGCGCGCAGCAAACTTTGCATCTACGTTAGAAAATGGTGAGCAACGCAAATTGATGCTGCAACAATCCATTTCAAAATGGTTAATGAAAGATCAACAAGCGGCCAGCAACTGGCTCGCTGCCGCAGAGAATCATATGGACTATGACGATGCCATACATGGATTGGCCACCATGCCCCATATAGTACGTGATAATACCGAGTTGGCATTGAGTTGGTCTGAACGCATTCACGATCAAAATATACGTATCGGTGCCCTACAGGTAATCCTGAGCGAATTAAAGAGCAAAGACCCGGCAGCTGCCATTGCCTATATACGCAATGCACCACAGCTCTCTGTAATTCAACGAACATTATTGCAAAACAGCTTGAATAATAACTAATGTATTTATTGTGGAGGCGCCAGTTTTTTAACCAAAATGGCGCTTGCTTTCTGGCAGGACATTTATTGCAAATAAGCAGAAATTTTTACAATAGCTGGTTTCAATTGGTTAATAATTTTTGGAACCTTGCAATCACCGGAACTCGTATAAACTTGCAACATGTGCGTCAACCGATGCAAATGGAAACTCATTTCCTGCTGCCGCAGCAGTGCATCTTCTACTACTTTATTAACACTAATACCCTGCTGACTCGCGATTGACTGCAACGAATCGCGCAGATCTTCCTTAAATAACAAACTACCTTTAAATGTCGTGGCAATATGCAACACCACGTTTTGCAAACTGTGCAGCTTGCGATCACCATGGGTGTAGCCCAAGCCAGTGAGTACTGAACTCAATTCAGCAAACCACTGCTGTAAATGGGTATTCTGTTGCAGCATGCGCTCGGCAAACTCCGGAACCTCACTGCCCTCTACTACATTATCCAGCGGAATTTCGCTGCGAAAAATCATGGTGCTGACAATTTCGCAGCCGCGATACAAGTACGCCGCGCGGTTTAACTCCAACACCGCAATCACTTCGCGCCAACGACGACCATGGGGTTTAAAACGATTGTAATAAATACCCACCATGCTATCGGCCAACGCCAGGATTTGCCCATGCAGGGATATTTCACTCTCCACTTTCCCCAATGGATAACCTGTGCCATCACAGCGCTCGTGATGCTCACCAATAGCAATAATTAATTCCGCCGGAATTTCGGGAATTGCACGCAGTACCTGGCAGGAAATTTCTACATGCCCCTGCAAGGTTTGCCATTCTTCGCCAGTCAGCTCCTCTTCTTTGGCAAGAATATAGGGAGGAATATGCATCATGCCGAAGTCATGGGTAATGGCCGCCCAAAATACCAATTGGGTTTCCTCAATCGGCAAACGCATTTCCTGCGCAATAAAAATGGACCAGAGCCCCACGCTCAAAGTGCGCTGAAACAAATTGTTCATCTGCGCTTCCATGACAGTAAGACGCTGTTGCACCAATGGGAATTGCTCCAGCATGTCACTCACTGGTCGCAAGGAATCCAGTGGATATTTTCGTTCCTCCAGCGATTGAAAAAATTCTGTATCGCGGATGGTATTAACCATATGCTGTAAAAAATCGTCGTTACTCATCAATCGTTGTATACACACACCATGAGACAAGGGCGCGACCAATGCAATTGATTCAAACGAAAGAAGAGTTTTATGGGTAATCAAATCACCCGCAGAAAGAATTAACTCACCGTCACGGGAATAAATATTCTGCACAGTCGTTACGGGGTTAGTTACACAGAGTTGTGCCAGATAAAAATCATACGCATCCAGCCGCAAGGGATCCCAGGCAGACATGATATTTTTCAGCATTGACGGCTGATCATACGACATAAAACCATCCGTGCAGAATCTACATACTCGATTTAAAACCAGGCAGCAGATTAAAAGTTAAGCGTTAGTTTTGAATTATTGTTAGTTCCCACTGCCATGCGAGAGGAGATTAATACCCCAGCAGAACTCGCCATAACCAGACACTGATTAGCCCCACCAACAAGCTATAACCAACCATGGATGCCGCAAAGCGCGGGGCCAAATTATGGCTCACGGCCAATACCCCGGCAGAAATCATAGCCGGCATTGCCGCTTCCAACACCACCACCTGGGCAACCAGCCCCTGGATATCAAACAGCCATAACCCCAGCCAGGCAAATGCAGGCGATAGCACCAGAATATAGAAACACCCTAGCACCAGTGGTAGCAGATGCGCAGACTCCAGCTTGAAGCGCCACTGTAGCCCCACAGCAACCATCACTACAGGCACAAGTGTAGATGAGATTCGCGCAAGCGCCTCGGCCAACCAATCCGGGTAAGTAAAAAAGCGCAACAAAAAGGCCGATACCAGGGCGATAAAGGAGGGAAACACTACAATATTACGCAGGATTTTTGTGGCTGAAGTCGCTCCACCTGCATAGTAAGCGGCAAGCGCAACACCAAGGGTGTTGAGCGCAATAAATGTCCCCAACTGATCGTACAGAATTGCATAGGGGATTCCCTTGGCCCCGAGGTGCGCCTCAATTAATGGAATTCCTACAAAACCGGTATTACCCAAGGGCACTAATAACATCAGCGCCCCGGTTATTTCACGCGACCAGCGCAACCAGCGCGCAGTAAAAAATGTAATGACCGCACTAAAAAACATAACCGCCCAGGCAACAACTACCGGGATAAGCGCTTCGTGGTTTAAGGTGAGCTTGGGAATTTCCGCCAGAATCAACGCCGGCAAGGCGACATAAATAACATAGCCATTTAGCGAGGCGGCTGCATTTTCCGGCAAATGTTTACTGCGCTGGAATAACAAACCCACCAGCAAACAAATAATAACAACGGCAATATTGGACATGGAGGGAGATCAGTAATCAATTAATACAGGGGACTCATTAAGCCCCCCTAATTATAGAGCAGACACCATACAATGCCAAAACCCGAACCAGGATTATCCATTACCCCAATACTTTGCCAGCAATACTGATCTCAGCAAATTTATTAACATTTGCTTGCAGCGCCTGCCTTATTACACCGCGATCAGTTCCCAAAACAAACATTGAAACACCCTGCTCAACCCAACGCTGATAATCTTCCACTGCTCGTGGGATTGCGCAAAACTGCGCCTGACTCGATGCAACATTTGCAGCAATTTTCTGCAACTCCTCCTTGACGCACGGGTGCTGTGTTTGCCAGGGCACACCAAGGGAAGCAGATAAATCTGCTGCACCTTCCAGGATTACATCTACCCCTTTCACACAAGCAAGCTCACGTGCGTTAGCTGCTCCCTCTTTATCTTCAATCATTAACACCACACAAATACTATCGTTAATCTTCTGATTTCGCTGCGCCAGTTCATCGGATTTAAAATTCAAATGTCGATGTACACTCAAACCACGATCACCTTCCGGTGCATAGCGACATAATTGCACCGCCCGCTGCGCCTGCTCTACAGATTGAATACGGGGAAATACAATTCCACTTGCACCTGCATCCAAGATTGGCAACACCAAATGGGAGTATTCCAGGGGTACCCGTACCCACGCAGCCAATCCCTGGCTGCGCGCGGCGACAATCATATGATCCAGTGTCTGCAAATCCGTTAAACTATGTTCAAGATCAATAATCACAAAGTCATAATTGGATACCGCAATAAACTCCACCAGTAGCGGCGATGGAGTAAAACAAAAAATTCCCAACAGTTTTTCGCGATTATGCACTCGCGCACGCAACCCACTATGCATATTCTCTGGCCTCCACGACTGGAGCAACCAGGGGATTAGGCAACAACACATAACTGGCATTGCTATCCGCGTGTTGAAAAAATCGGGTAATTAAATTGGCCTTGGTAATTAAGGAATCCCCCTTTAATAATCCACCAATTCGATGCTGCACCAGGTGTGATGTGCGATTGACTGCAAAGTTTTTCAGCGAGTCCCGCACCATTCCCCACAGGACTTTCTCATTCGCACCGATTCGACAAAGTTGATAAATTGCCTGGGCAATATGATTCACCAGAAGGCAATAACTAATGCGTTGCCAGGTTTTGTTTTCATCGTGAAGCACACTCGCCAAAACCTTACCGGCCATTCCATCAAGCATAGATTCGTCCCACAGCCCTTTAATCAATTTGGTTCCTTCCAGATCACGCAAAATGACACCGCTCGGCCATCCATTTTCCAGCTTCACCACCACATTTTGCAGATGCGGCTCACAGGCAACCCCCTGATCAAAATAGGCAGACAACAACGGAGGAACCAGATGCTGCAAATAAAGAGTAAACCAATCCAGCGCGAGCTGATTCACGTGCGCTTCAGGTGTACCGGCAGCCAGGGAATTAATACACTGCACCAACCAGGGCTCCCCTTGATGGTTATCACCAAACAAGGTTGCACTTAGTACATGCTGAACTTTCTCCGGGCGCTGAAATGGCGTCGCATCGCGAAAGATAACGCCGAAGTGGCTACGTAAATCATTTTGCAATTCGTCGCCCACATCAGGAATATTGGCCGACAATGCAAAGGGCTCCAACACAAATTCAAACCCCGGAAACTGCAACGCCAGTTTCGCAACCACAGGGGCAAGAATTGTAGTTAACCGGATTGAAGCATCCAATTCATAGTAAGCGTTTTTTCTTACACTGTTGGTGATTCGCATACTTAAGGAACATTTTAAAAAGTACGGAAAATCCGGATTGTATAACGTACGTACCGACGCCGTCGGACGAAAATAAACTCCCGCAGCACCCAGATAAATCAGTGAACCTTTTTCGATCGCTTTTTGTATTGATTCTTGTTGCAGTAAATATTTCGCCTGCCAGGGATGGGCAGGTACAAGCCCCCAGCCTGCAGGAATAGCCTCGGACGCAAACTGCCCCATCGTGTGTATTAAAGACTGCACAGATGACCCGCTACTATTTTCCATCCATAACAGCTCGGGAGCGAGGGTAAAATAATGCAATTGAAATGAATGCCCGAACTCGGGACCATAAAGCAGGGTTTCAGCATCACTAAAGCCCTGCCTGCACTTGGGCGCCGGGTGAAAGCTGTGGCCGTAAATCAGTGATGATTCCGATTCAATATAGTTGCCATAGTACGCCGCGCCCTGGCTCTGCTCATACGCAACACTTTGCTTTATCAACGCAATACTATTTTCAATTTGCGTTAGCATGTCTGCTTTAACACTATGATTTTGGTAGCGCTGGCAGAGTTCATCAATAATTAGCGAAGGTAAAGTTTCCCAGGCAAGAGACTCGCATACGGCACCATCAATCAAGTCTCCGATTAAAGCACCCGATGTATAGATATAATTTCCGAGCAGCGACTGATTGGCTACGTTTACCGACAAGCGCTTACCTAGCCTGGGAAATTGTATAAACAGTATACCCTTGTCACTCACACCTGAATTATCTACCTGAAAATCCAATAGTTTATGTGGGATAGCAATTTCACGCACATAACAGTTCAATATCGCCAACGCCGAATAGCGATAAGCTGTGGCATCAACAGATTCAGAAATTAATTTATTCATGATGACAAACCTCCTTAATAACAGTGGGCGTTTTAAACAAATGCCCGGTAAACAGTGGATTTTTTACTCTGTTGATTCGAACCGATGATTCATTTTGAAGTCGCCGTTTGGTGTGCGCCTCCACAATCACATACTCAGATTGAAGGTTATATAATTCGAACTGTTGTTGCTGGTCGGGAAAATCGCGCTGATACCCCAAAATGCGCTCGACCACCAAATCCCAGAACAAGGTTTCAGAAACGTTGAAATGCAGGTCGAAAAATAGTGCCACTTCTGACAGATTCATGGAGAAAAATGCGCTGTACAAATAGTTTTTTACATCTTCCGGGTCGCCAGCACAAATATATGAACTGCTATTGGTTGCAAGATGCTGCTGGGGAGTTGCCCAGAGGGAGCTCAATATTTCACTATGAGTTACCTGATCGGGAATAAAACGCACACCATCATGAAAATCTTTCAAGGCAACGCGCGTTGGCCAACCATCTTTATGAATCAACATCATATTTTGCGCATGGGATTCCATGGCAACGCCGTGCGCATAAAGCAATCGAATCAGCGGCAACACGCAAACCTTCAACAGTTGTCCCAACCATTCACGCACACCATAGTGAGCCGCCCAATCGTCAATAAGCGGGCGCCTATCGCGATCTACTTCAGTTAAGCCACTGAAAGGAATAGCTTGTTCACCATCAGCCAAATAGAGATGAAGGCTCTCTCGCCACAAGCAGGCAATTTTTCCCGATGCAATAGCCTCAGCGTTTGAAGAAAAACTAATTGCTTTGACCTCTCGCAACACAATTGTTTTAAGCGTTTCAGCTAGGTAACTATCACCAGAAACGATTTGATGTAACCAATCACTGATAACCGGAGCATTGGCAATGGTGTGCTCCGCCAAGCCGCGTGATGTTGAGGTATTAACAATATTCAGGGCCAGCTTTACGTAAAAATTTTCCGGGTGGTGCTTATTCGTTAGGGTGCGAATGGATTGCTGCGGACAATAAGGCTGGGCTCCTTCGCCCAGCAAAATAATATGTTGTGCATGAATGTCTGCCGTGTAGAGTGGTAATAGTTGGTTTAACCACTGCCAGGGGTGAACAGGCATCAACAGGTAGCTATCTGCATTAACACTATAACTGCCAAGCAACTGCGTAAACTCAATTAACTGGTCACCCAATTGCTGGTGATAAAATGCGGCTTCGTTTAGTGAGGGTGACGCAATCGCCAAACAATGCGATTTTCTAATCGCCAGCCAGATTAACTTGATCTCGGGCGAAAACTCGGGCCCATAGTGGCGATTATCAAGCGCATCAAAACCTATGCGCGATTTATAACAGGGATGATAAGGGTGAGCCTTGAGCAAATTGCTTTCAATATCGTCATAGGCCATATGCCTCAACAAACAGGAATCGCCCGGAGATATAACACGCAAATATCGATGATTGGCATAAAACAATGCTGCAGCATCATTTGCCAAGGTATGCTCCAGCTCCTGAATAAAACGTTCTAAAAACTCCACCGCGATGGTAAAACTTGCGGCTATTTCGGTTAAAAACTGGCGTACTGATTCGATCTCATTAATTTCATCGGCACATAAACGCATTACCGGTTCAACGCTAAGCTCTACCCGCCCGAAACTAGCCCTGCGGTACCCGGTGCAGCGATAAATTACCGGATCTCCCGAGGTTGAGACTCCCTGAATACTAAATTCAATACGATTTTCTGCCAGGACCTGTTCGCGATAGCTGATGGTATTTTCATACAGCAATGCCTGAATCAACTGTTTGAATACACGGCGTCGGCTGTGAATATAATATTCTGAAAATAAAAATTCAGTATCCAGTGCAGTACCGAAACTCTTCGATAATAAATTCATTTATTTTTTCCTCTCTTCAAGCCGATGAAATGGATTAGCCACACTACCCACTCCACTCGGCATACCCATCATCCTGGTTCGCTTCACCAGGCAAGGCTGCAAAATATGGCGCGCAGGCCAGATGGGGTTATCTACAATTTCCTTGCGCAGGATGGCTTTGGCAATTACTGGCAGATTCATTTCATTAAGGAGACTCTCAATAATGGTTTTCATTGACTCCCAAAAATTTGCCATAGGAATGCCATAAGCCTGTGAACAAGCATCTGCAATAGAACGCAAATTAACCTGGAGACCCAAGGTTAAAAAATAACTGAGCAGTTGTTGCGGTGACAGGCAAATCAGCGAATTGGGTGTAGCCCAATCCATCTGGTAATCCTGCATTGGAATTTGTTGCTGCTGGAGCCACGGAGGGAAAATTCGCAAGGTATCATGATCACGTAAAACCAATTGCGGTGAAGAAGTTGAATCATAGGCAACCAAAATATTTTGCCCATGTACTTCTGGCATTAACCCGTGCGCAAAGCAATGGAATGAAAACGCGCACAATGATCTGGTAATAGCACCAAATATTTGCGGCACAAATTCCGCTACCGGTTGCTCGCCATGCTGTTGCCGATGCAACCACTCAATAGCAGGCACCCTACCCTGTACGGCTACTGAAAACGCAGCCATTGGAATTAATTCGGTATCCGCCTCGCGCGGAAAGCCCCTTAACAAGCACGATAAATATCCAGATCGATTGGACAGTGAAGATTCCCCCTCAGGCAAGAATGCAAGCCACTTGCCTTCATCACACAAGGCTATTTTTTCAGGTACTGACGTTCGCGCAATGACAGCCGCCAGCATCTGTTGGGCCTGATAACCGTTAAACAAATAGCGGGACGGTAAAATGCGCAGTGCCCCTAAACACATCAGCGCTAAAGGTAACTTGGCGTGCACTGCTGAGCCATTACCTGGAATAAGTGAGCGCCCCGAGGCCGTTGGATAAAAACAACCGAGCGTTTCCGCCACAGGCACTATTTGCCGCTGCGCAATCTGCTGCTGAAATTCCTGTTGCAAACAGTTAACAAAATGCCAGGGATGCACAGGCATCAATGTAAATTGACCAATATCCACTGCACTTTTTTTACAAGCCGCCAATAAAATTTCCCGTTCGGATTCAGTCAGTAGCTGTTCGGCAATTTGTAATCCACTTAACTGCTGATTACCAATCAGATAATTATTATTCACCGCAACCCAGGTCAAACCGAAACCCTCGCTGGTCTCTGCGGAAAAATGCCTGAAATTTTCCGCGCTCCACCCCTTTTTGGATTTCGCCAGTGGATGAAATGGCCGATCACGCAATGCGGATAATTGTTCCCATGGACGCAAGCCAACGCTCGTTGATTCACAATTAGCAACAATCGATTCCGTATATTCTGCAGCCCAGGTGGATTGCGCCTGAGCCAGCGCCAGATTTTGCATAAAATCATCCAGCCCACTGAGCTCTGGCAAGGCGTCTTTCTCTGCATGTTGTACCAAGCACTTCATCAGGCTCAGTGCATCATCAATCGCAGATACCCTATTATGATCCGGCAAGTACAACATCATTGGAGCGCGGCTCAGACGACATAGCTGCACATCAATTTCGGTTGTTACCCGACCTACAAGAAATGCACCTTTCTGCAATCGATAAGAATAGAAATATTCCTTTTCTTCCAACAAAAAATTGTCAGTAATCATAGGAACCGCGAGTGTTCGTGATAAATTCGCTTGCTGCTGTAACTCAAAGAGATTCTCCATGAGCAATCCGTCAAAGAGATCTTTGAGCTGTTGCTCAGCAACAGAATTCCTCTGGCAGGACAGCAAACTATTCACAGGATCTTTCATTGATATTCCCATTTTATTTTTCCCTTTTTATTAACCGACTAAAGAAACATCATATTCAGGGGTATAAATAGCGGGGGATTTTTTTCGGGCGAACTGGGGCACAAAGTGTGCGTCCGCCGCTTGCAAATTGGCTCGCCACTCGGCGTTATAAACCAGATCCATATAACGGTCACCACGATCGGGGAAAAGCGTGGCTATGCAACTGCTTTTGGGAATATGGGGAATTAATTTTTTGATTGCGGCAACCACCGAGCCCGATGAACCGCCCGCAAAAATACCTTCCTCTTTAACAAGCTCCAAACAGCTTTCACAGGATTCCAAATCACTTGCATAGATCACATCATCAATTTCCTCGCGCGCGAGCAATTCCGGAACGCGACTGGCACCAATACCGGGTAAAAAGCGCTTTCCCGGTTTATTGCCAAATAACATAGAGCCAAGTGCATCCACACCTATAACTTTGAGGTCGGGATAAGCTTCACGCAAACGTCGCGCAATGCCCAGGATAGTGCCGGAAGTACTTACGCCCATTACCAAATAGTCCGGGCGCTCGGGCAGTTGCTTTAACAGCTCCTCTCCCTCACCGTGATAATGGCTTTGCCAGTTACGCACATTGGCGTATTGATTGATCCACACACTATTTTCTTTTTCTAGCAACAGAGATTTAACGCGAGCAATACGTGTTTCCAAGTACCCACCGCATGCATCCTTTTCTGAAACCATTTCGATATGTGCGCCATATAGCTTCATAATTTCCAAATTGGTTTTGGAGATATTGGGATCTACCACACAGGTGAGCTGCAAATTATGTACGCGCGACATCATCGCCAATGCGACACCCAGGTTGCCGGAAGTACTTTCGATCAGGTGCGCACTTTTCGGAATAGAGCCATCACGCACCCCCTGTTCAATAATAAATTTTGCAGGCCTATCTTTAACGCTTCCACCAGGATTCAATAACTCCAATTTCGCGTAAACGCGCACATCCTGGCTTCCAAAAATCCGGTTCAACCGAACTATGGGGGTATTTCCGATACAACTGGCAATGGACAATGAATTCATCATCTAATCTCCCTGGTTTATGGGTTAATTGTTACTGGCTATGACAAGTAAACGATATGCAACACAACCATCATTTACGGCTATTTATTAAGCAACCGACAACATTTTGAAAAAAAGCTTCCCTGGAAATCCTTAAAGATTTCTTTTTATGTACTTAGGAAATTTGTGGCGATTAACTAGGTTTTTTCTTGCAGTGCCAATGCAGGTTCGCCGGCATTAGCTATTTCTTGCTTATGCCTTTCATTAACACGGAGCGCTACTAGCGCAGAGAGTAAAAACAGCAGTGAAATCCAATATAAAATATCGGAAACAGGTACCCAGGTAATTAGTGCCGCCACTAAAAGCGGACCAACAATTTGCCCTGCCAGCAAATATTGTTTGGCGAGCCCAACACCAGCACCCGATAACACATTGCCCTTGCTTTGAGTCAAGGCATAAAAAATAGTTTGCGCCAGCGCAGAAAAACAAGCGCCCTGCAAAAAACGCAACAGAATAATCAACCACAGGTCGTTAACAAGCGGCAGCAACCCTGTTGCAATTGCACAACCCGATGCTGCCAGAAAAAAATTGCGCCTTGGCGAAAAGCGATCATTTGCCCTTCCCCACCAGGGACTAAACAGCATAGTCGCAGCCCAAGCCCCCGCATGAATCACTCCTGCCATAGTCGCAAGGGGCAAGCCTTGCTCACGCCCATCCAAAAAAAGTACAAATACATTGACCAGTGCAAATGCAGCAGCTTGTGATAAGCAGGCCGCGATTGCCCAGTATTTCAATGCAGGGTTACGCGTTTTTTCTGCCGAGTTGCCAGCAGCAGAAAAATTCTGCCCAGCGGTTAATGCAGAAACACCCTGTAGGTTTTTATTTGGCTCCTCAAGCACCCAACGCGAGAGAATTGCCGCAACACCAGCAAATAGCGCGGTCACCACTAGCAATAGGGGCAATGACCAGAAATCCATCATTATTCCTCCCAATGCAGGGCCGGTTAGCGAACCTAAAGCAGCAGCACTTTGCAACATTCCCAGGGATTGCCCCCGCTGCGAGGCCAAATTTGCTGCAACGGCAAATGCCGTTAAGGTAAGGTTTAGACTCGCAGCACCTAACAGTAAACGCCCCACCAAAAATCCCACCATGGAATCACTCAGTGCCATCAAAAACATACTTAGTGAAAATGCTGACAGAGTGATAATGACCATCAACCTGTATCCATACTTATCACAGGCGGCTCCCATTTTTTTTGCAAAAAAAATTCCTGTCACCGCCGGCGCGGCCAGTGCGATACTAGACCAATAAGGTGCATAGCCCTGACCAATAGTTTCCAGGTACAAGGGCATAATCGGTACCATCGCCATAAGCCCGAGTGTTGCCATGCACTGGCAAGCGCAAATAAAAATAAAATTGCGATGATAAGCCGACCACAACATGATGGGACTCCCTTAGAACAAGGACAAAGAAGTACCTACTGCTCTGCTTTTTGCCAGCTCATAAAAGTGGCGCGCACAGGCAATATCATCCACGGCCATTCCCATTGCATTCAGGACAATAATTTCATCCGCACTGTCCCTGCCTGCTTTTTTCCCAACAACCAATTCACCCAGCTCTGCATGCAGTTGATCCCGGGAAAAACGCCCTTCCAGCACCAACTGGTTAATAATTTTCTTCTCGCGATTGCACTGATCCCAATCATCAACAACGACTTTATTTGCACGTTCAAAAACTTCTTTGTGCAGATCCATAATAGAAACGTTGCTAACAAAGGCACCCGGCTTTATCCAGTCAAACTCAACATAGGGGGAATCGGTCACTGTACAGGTCACCACCAGATCCCCCTTCTCAACTGCTTGTTTAGCCGTATCCATGGGCAGAAAATTAATCTGTGGGTAACTCTCACTGAATTGGCGGGAAAATAGCTCAGAAGCATGAGGATTAAGATCAAACAAATAAACATCTTCTATTGCAGGAAATTGTTCGATCAAGGTAACAATTTGCATTTTGGCAATCGGCCCACAACCAATGCAAGCAACTGATTTGAATCCGGGATTGGTCAAATATTTTGCGGCAATTGCCGTTACCGCCGCCGTGCGCATGCCACTGATCAAGCTTCCCTCTAAAACAGCGATGGGATAATTCGTATTGACATCATTGAGAATAATTACCGCACTCGCACGCGGCAGACCAAATTTACGGCCATTAGCTTCGCGGCTCCCAACCCACTTAATTCCTGCTGCCGGCGCATCGCCGCCGAGGTAGCACGGCATGGCTATAATCCTATCTGCAATATGATTTGCTTCTGGCCAACGCAAATAAGGTTTGATGGGTTGCACTACTTGCCCATCAGCATGCTGAGCCAAACCCTGGGTTACGGCAGTGATGTAGTGCTGGCTGGATGCTGCACCCAATTGTAATAAATCAGATTGGCTTAAATACAAAAGCGGAGCCGCTGCGGGAGAAATATTAGAAAGCAGTAATGAATTACCTTGCACGGACATTTTGTTGCACCCTTTATCAATTGCATTAAATTAAAAATATCTTTCACTTAAAAATCTATCCCTAATGAAAATATTTATCAATTGATAATTTTGATTTACAAAAATTTTGTCACTCAATGATGCATTAAATTTAATATTCATTATTTTTAAAATATTTTTATTAAATTTAAACAAAAGAAATTGAAAATAAATTATATCGATAATAAAAATTAAACTTATAAAGTAATTAAATTAAATTAAATGCAGTGCGGATAGGCTAAAAAAATATCAATGCAAGACAATGACACCACTTATTTCAGCAGCATCATTGCCCAATGAGAAAAATAAAAATAGATTTAAATAATCACCAATTGTGCGTAAAACTTATTTTAAGCACAGTACCACTTGCCGGCAAATGACTGGTATTTGTATCACTGCGCAACAACTGGCTATAGAGCGGGTAGTAATATTGGTTAAGGAGATTTTCCACACCTATGTTCACATTACTCTCATCACTGATTTTCCACTGCGAAATTAAATCGACGGTGGCATAGCCCTCAGTATCCCTGCGACTGAAACTGGCCACACCATTCAGACGGTAATCTTTACCTTTAAATGCTGTGGTTTGCAGCCTGTGACTCCAATTTTCCGAGGGGCGATACTCGACATAAGCAGTAAATTTTAGCGGAGGAATTCGGTTGCCCGGCATATGCTGGTATTGGCTGGAATTTTGCGGAAGCTCTTCACCTTTCATCCAGCTAATAGTGCTGCCAAGACTCCAGTGATCGTCATCGGTAAAATAATCGATGCCGGCTTCTACACCGTAAATTTTCTCTTTGGTGCGTGCAAGGCGCAGACCATTATTAAAACTTTGTACTGCGCCTAAATCTGACTTGGATTCATACACACTAAAATTGGCCAGGGCATTTTCCCAGCGCCCACGCCAGCCAAGTTCAGCGGTATCTATTTTTAACGCTTGCAGATTTGAATTGTTGATATTAAATGCGGGCGTCGCATTACGCACTTGCAGACCTATATCCGGCAATTGAAAACCCTGACTGTAAGAAGCATAAATTTCATGCTTTTTTGTCAGTGCGAAAACACTACCGGCATTGTAAGTCCACTCATCATAATCAACCGTACCGCCTGCAACGGCGCCCGGATTCGCCAGACGCGATTGCGACAATGGAATAAAATCATCAAAACTTGCTTCAGCGCGGTCGTAACGAGTTCCCGCTTCAACCGACCAGCGCTCGTTAAAACGATGCTCCAGTTTTGCAAATGCACCAGACGTGTTGGTGGTTACTTCAGGCATATAAATTATTTTGCCAATTTTCTTGAAAACCAGCCCGCCGCTGGCGTCATAAATTTTTGGATCAAAAATATCCAGCGGCATATCAGTGACTTCATTATGCAAATCACCACCCCAAACAATTTGGGTCGTGTTTTTATCACCCAATGGTGACTTAACAGTTACGCGCCCGCCGTAGACTTCGGAATTTTGTTGGGATTGATCCACATTGCCACCACGCACGGCCACCTTGCGCGCGTCAAAGGGGGCGAAGCGCGTGAAAAAATCACGATAATACATTTGTGCGGCTAGCGTATGACCCGCAAGGTTGCGGTGTTCATAATCCATTCCCAGCAAGGTGTTTTCCACACGATTTTGTTCGTCGAGATCAAGCCCTTTTATTGAGCGAGCAGGAACACTATTCGGCGGCAATTGCGCAACACTGGGGTCAGTTGCATAGTCCGTATCCTGGCTGAGGTCGTAATAGCTCGCAGAGAGTTGCAAGCGCTGGTTCTCATTAATTTTAAAACCCAGCTTTGCAGAAGTGCTGTAAATCGTTGAATCAAACATATCGCCCTGACTGGGCTCAGGCGCAATGCGATTACCTTTCGCATCATAGGAACCGCCCACCTGGCGAGCGCCCAAACTGAGCGTGTAATCCACCACCTCTTTTGCACCGGAGAGGTAATGCTGAACTTCGCCGCCCAATCCTGAGGTACCTATTTTTGATAGAGGTACAACACCGCTAATCGTTGTTTGCGAGCGCGTCTCGCCTTCAGGTTTGCGTGTGCGAATGGAAATAATCCCGCCTGCTGCACTGCTGCCATAAATAGAGCTACTGCCGCGCAGCACTTCAATTTGCTCAACATCAGCCAGATTAATGTTGGCGAGATTGCGCGATGAACCGCGGTTGGTATTGAGCGGCACACCATCCACCAACACCAGCGTTTCACGCCCGCGCAGGGTTTGGCCGTATTCAGAAATGGTATGCGTAGAATCCGCCATGCCGGTAATTGCTTTGCCAAGCAAGGTGGCAAGACTATCCGAACCCTGGCGCAACTTTTCCAGTTCCGCTTTTTCAATCAGCGTCACCGAGCGCGATGGCGCAACCACCTCACTATCTGTGCGCGCGGTAATCACTACTTTCTGCAGTTTTTTCACAGCAGCGGGAGCCGGTTTCACTGCCAGGGTGTAATTGCCCTCCTCCAATTTAACAACGCGCAAATTGGTATTTTCCAATAAACGAGCGAAGCCCTCTTCCACTGCAAAATTGCCAGTGAGCCCGGCAGTGTTAAGCCCTTGCAGCTGATCACTATTCACCGACAGATTAACGCCAGCTTGACCAGCAAACATTAACAGGGCTGGCTCCAGCGGACCTGCAGGAATCCGGTAGGTTTTTAATTCCGGCGCAACGGCAACCGCCTGAGAAATTGACTCCTGTGCCCAGGCACCGGGCACCTGAGCGGCAGCAGCAAAGCTGGCGCAGACAATCAAGGTCGAACGAGTAGCGGCTGTGCGAAGGTTAAATCGACGAGCAGAAAACAGAGAACGAGTGTGGTATTCAAACATCGGTTATATCCATGTCAAAAGTCATTGAGTGAGATTTTCAAAAGACATGACAGGCGAGAATCAAAAACAGGACAGCCAAATTGAAATCTTTTTAATTTTTTTCGCGAAACCCATTGCTGCAGCGTGATACCACCGACTTGGTACCACTTAAGAAAGAAAAAAGCCGGGCACAAAATCCCGGCCAGTTGCCGATTAATATTCTATACGCAGCGATGCCAAAAGCGTGCGCGGCCTGCCTGGCGCAATTTCGTCGCGGCTGCCACTGGCCACGTAATAACCAGTATCGCTGATGTTAGTCAGATTGAGCTGTGCGGTAAGAATTGCGTCAGCCCAGAGCCATTTGTATTGCGCCATTAAATCGGCACGCACATAGCCTGGAATTTGAAAGCTATTTGCCACATCCCCTTGTTGCTCACTCAGGGCGTAGGCCCCCAAGCCCAGACTGTAACCCGTAGCACCTCCATTTTCCTGGTCATAACGCAGGAAAACTTTGGCTCCATTGCGCGGAACACCATAAAGCGCTTTGCCAAAGCTATCATCATTAGCTTCCGTCACTTCAGTTTTGGTATAGGCGTAAGAGGCAGTGAGATTGAGATGGGAAGTTAAGCGACCACCCAGATCCCACTCCAGGCCCCTGCTGCGCGACCCACCCGTTTCCACTGAAAAGCCGGGATTATTCGCATCGGGCGTTTGCAAATTACTTTTGCGCAACTCGTAAAGCGCAATCGTCGTGAATAAACCCTTATCAGTACTTTCCGCTTTAAAACCAATTTCAAACTGTTCGCCCCTGGTGGGTGAAAAACTTTTTCCACTAGCACTCAGACCGTAATTGGTATCGCTAAATGATTCCGTAAAATTGGAATACCAGGACCAATTGGATTCAGACAGCCAGGCCACACCAATACGCGAACTAAACTCCTTATCATTAGTAGTAACCGCTGCGCTACCGATTGGACTTTCCAAATGCGATTTAGCCTTGTCGTAGCGCCCACCCACTAGCAAACGCCAGTGAGACGTGAGGCTGATCTGATCCTGAATATAAATGGCGTTATTGCGCGATGAATTAAAGGTTGTATCTTGCAGGCTGGTGTCCGGCTCAGTTTGACCATAAATCGGTTCATAGATATTCAATAAGGTGCCCGCAGGAATATCGAGGACGCCATCGCCATCAAGGTCGATATAGTCCGGCATACGGAAATCAAACTGGCCTTCAGTATCATAATAATCAACACCCAATAACGGCTCGTGCTTCAGACCTAACCAATCGGCCTGCCCCACCAGTTCAAATGAGGTATAGGTGCTATCAATATCGCGCTGTTCAATACGACGGCCAACACGATACAAAGTGCCTTCATCGCCAATCAAGGTGTGTAAATGTTCAACGCCCTGCCCCTCGCCGTTTTCATGCAAAAAATTTTGTCGCAACATCCAGTTTTCGTTTAAGCGATGCGACCAATCAACAGCAGCCAGGCTCACTTTATTTTCATGATGATCCGCTTTTTCTCCCAGGTTGCGCCCCGGGGGCACCTTAGCCGGGCGATTGCCCACAGCCACTATTCCGCGATCAATGGGGCTATCCTGATTTGCAAATTCAAATTCCACATTAATACGGGTATCAGCACTGGGCAGATAGCTCAGGCTCGGTGCAATAAAAGCGCGTTCGGTTTGGACAAACTCGCGAAATGAATCTGCATTTTCGTAAGCACCATTCACACGATAAAGAACAGAGTTGCTTTCATTAACGGGGCCGGTTGCATCAACTTGTGTTTGCAAAAAACTATCGCTGCCCGCTTGTTGCTGTATTGAGTAATACGCTGATTCTTGCGGCTTTTTAGTAACCACATTAAACACACCGCCAACATCGCCACGCCCAAACGCAACAGAGGATGGCCCTTTGAGGATATCAATACGCTCGGCATTAGCGACTTCCGTCATCCCCAAGCGACGAGTGCGTACCCCGTTGCGATAGCTGTCACGAATTTGATAGCCACGGACAATAATATCTTCGTGCACCGAGGTGCTTCCCGCATAAACCCCACTCACTGTTTGCGAGGCTTCACGCAGGGAATTAGCTTGCAGATCATCGATCAGCGCTTTTGGAACTGTTTGCACCGATATAGGAGTTTCAATTAACGGCACTGTACTTTTAGTTGTTGCAGGCGCGCGCTCGGCACGCTGGGCAATATCGCGCTCCGCAGTAATCACTACCGTTTTTAATTTTCCCTTGCTGGCTGCAGCACTGACTATTCGGGTTCGCAACACAAAACCACCGCCATCGGTACGAACAGCTTCTAACCCGGTGCCATCCAGCAATGTTGCAAATGCATTTTCAAGAGAATAATGCCCCTTCAACCCCGCTGTGGTTTTTCGCTCTGTTTGCTCTGCCGTAAACGTTAACAATACATTTGCTGAGCTGGCCAGGTTGCGCAAGGCTGGAGCGAGAGAACCGGCAGGAATATTGTATGACCGCAGCTCTTGTGCCTGAGGCTCCACCGCATGTTGCCCCTGGGCGATTGCCGGAATAGGTGTGCCCAGCAGTAGCCCACACACCGCCGCCGAAATAACGCTTGCTAATGGATGCCGCAACAATAGGCGTTTGCCCGAGGAATTACCGGATTGAAAAATTACAGATTGTGCGTGTTTAGTAAACATAATGGTCCCAGATAAGATTAAACATGAATACTCTTATCAGAGAGGTCACCTGAGAAAAAAAATCGGGCAGAAAAATATTAATTAATTGTTAGCAGCAGTAGTAACAGTTACCCAGTATCGCGTGCGAGAGTTCACTGCTACCGGTAACGCATTAGGTAAGGCGAGGAGAATTTGGTCAGTATCCGCTAATGGAAACACACCAGAAAAACGCAACTCAGCCACTGCCGGATCGCACCGGATAACTCCCGGCCTATAGCGGGAAAGCTCCGTCAGAAAATCATCCAGACGCATTTCATCCGCAATAATCTGCCCTTTGAGCCAAGCCGGGGATTGCTCCACCACCGCAGTGGGCTGCGCAATCGCTGTGCGCGTAAAGCTCACTTGCTCACCCGTGTGTATTCGCTGGTAGCTAGCGCTATTGGGTAGCGAAACTTCTACCGCACTTTCCAGCACCGCAACACGCGTAATACGCTCTTGTTGGTAAACTGAAAATTGTGTGCCCAGTGCCCTGACAGTACCTTCTCGCGTTTCAACAACCAGGGGACGAGTATCATTAGGCTTATGCCCGGTGATAATCATAATTTCACCCGCAATTAATTTAATTACGCGGCGATGTGTATCAAATTGAATGTTAATAGCGGTTGCTGTATTTAATGTCACACGGGTGCCATCATCCAATTGAATATGGCGCAGCTCTCCTGTTGCTGTGTGGTAATCCGCGAATTGTTGTTTGATTAGAGTGGTGCGCGATGCAGCCAATACAGAAACACCTGTAACACCCAACCACAACAGTGTGTGCATGGCTTTACGGCGCCCGGAAAATTCCGCTGCATCCTGCTCAGAAATGGAAGCCAGTGTTTTGTAGGCCACTGCAGAGTCCAATCCGTTAATTCGCCCCAACACAGTTTCAAGATGTACCCAGGCACGCTCATGCTCCGGATGGGCGCTACGCCATTGCAGCAGCGCTGCTTGATCTGCGTCTGTCACCTCATCTGACATTATCAATGTCAGCCATTGCGCAGCTTCATCCGCTACAGATTCAGCAATATCAAGGCCAGCAACCAGCGGTCGATTTTCCGTAGCGTTAATTTGATGGCTCACTGCAATTCCCGCCTATGAAAAGGAAAGTGAAAACAGGCAGTGCCGGTTTGCACGTGCGAGGTATTGTTTCACAGAACTGCTGGAGATTTGCAGGCGCTCGGCAATCTGCGCATAAGTGAAGCCTTCAAGATGCACGAGTAAAAATGCTTCTCTTACCAATGGTGGCAATCCATCCAGCGCAGTATCAATTTGCTGCAAGGCTTCCAACGCCAGGAATTGATTTTCTAACGAAGGCGTTAAGGCTTCAGGTAAGGCAGCCAATGCTTCCAGATAAGCGCGCTCCAGAAGCTGGCGACGATAGCGATTGGCCATTAAGCGCCGTGCAATAGTAGCCAGAAATGACCTTGGCTCATTAATACCTACCAGGCTATTGGCAGTAATCACACTGACAAAAGTATCTTGAGCCAAATCTGCGGCAACAAATGAATCGCCTAATTTTCGGCGCAACCAGGAAAAGAGCCACCCATGATGCTCACTATAAAACGCACCTAGATTAGGCTCTACCGCAGGTCCAATAATTGGTCTCTCTGACATTTCTATATTCGATGCCTTGCCATTAATTTTTTCTGTAAGCAGAAAATATTTATCGCGATTCAACAAATATTTCCTGCGGATAATTTAGCGCGGATTTATTTTCCCGAGAATTAATTTATCGGGGATTAACTTACCTCGAATTAATAGTCACCCAATAGCCTGTACGGGTATCTACTCTGACTGGCAGAGTATCTTCAAGCAAACGCAGGATTGTGTCGGTATCCGCAAGGCGGAAAGCGCCGGTAACTTTCAAGTCAGCAACCGCAGGATCACAACGCAATATGCCTGGGCGATAGCGAGCCAGTTCCCGGGCAAAATCGGCAAGCCGCATGGCTTTTGCATAGAGAACACCATTGCGCCAGGCATCCACACCCAATTGAATTGGTGTTACCAGCTCAAGCGAATGTGCGGTAAATAAAACTTGTTGGCCAGCATTCACAATAACGGTGGATTGGCTGGAACGAGTAACCACCTCTACTGCACCTTCGAGTACTGACAAGCGCGTAGCCTTTTCACCCTGACGCACAACAAATTCGGTTCCCAACGCACGCATGCGGCCATTTGCAGTCTCAACCAAAAACGGGCGATGGGGTGAATAAGTATCTGCAGCTGTTTTGATAAAAATCTCGCCATCAATATGCTCGAGCAAACGCTGGCTCCCATCGAATTTCACGTTTAATTCGGAGGCGGTATTCAAGGTAACCTTGCTGCTGTCGGCCAAAATAATTTCGCGCCGCTCGCCCATCGCTGTGCGATAAAAATTCGGTCGGCTGATTCGGTAGAAGTCCACACCCAACCAGGTCGCCGAAGGTAACAGCAACAACGCGGCGATAGTGCGCACCAGCTTGCGTCGCGATGCTTGCCCACGCGCGCGACCCAACACAGACATACCTAATTGCGGATTGATGCTGCCAAACTGGCGAGCCAATAATTCAGCACGCTGCCAAACACGTTGATGCTCTGCATCCTGCTGCAACCATTGCTCCCAGGCATTTTTTTCCATATCGGAAAGCGTGTTGCCATGCATGCGCGCCAACCAATCGGCCGCTTCATCAATGGCGCGCGCGCTAATTTGTTCATCGCGTGAATTATTCATAGTGCAAGCTAATCAACACTGAGCATTAATCGCAGGCATTGACGAAAACCCTGCGCCATATAGCGGGTAACAGTACGTACACTCAGGTTCAAGCGCGATGCAATTTGCTCGTAGGTTAAACCTTCTAATTGAGACATCAGGAATGCGGTACGAACCTGTGCAGGCAGCTCACCCAAGAGCGCATCCAGTTCATGCAGGGTTTCCAGAACAATAGCCTGCTCTTCAATAGAAGGAACCAGAGGTTCGGGTAGCTGTTCCAGTGTTTCAAGAAAGGCGCGCTCCAGGGATTGCCGCTCATAATGGTTAATCAACAAACGCCGAGCCACAGTAGTGAGGTAGGCCTTAGGCTCCTGCAGCTCAAAGGTCTTATTCGTCTGGGATTTCAGCCATACCCGTAAAAAGGTATCTTGCGCCAGATCCGCTGCCGTGAACTGATCACCCAATCTGCGCCGCAACCAACGCTGCAACCAATCATTGTGGTTTGAATAGAGGGTATCGAACTGCTGGTCAGTGATTACATCTGGCGGCACAAGGGTTCTCCCATACAAACCAGCAATTGAAAATGATTCTTGTTTGTCATCATAATTAATTATCGATAAGACGACAACCAGACGCACCCTTCCCTGGGTAAATCAACTAAAACTCAACCGTTGCGGAGAGCATTAATGTGCGGGGGTCACCAATACGGGTGCCGTTAAAACCATTCCAATAGTGTTCATTGGTCAGGTTGTGAAGGTCGGCACGCAGGGTGACTAATTGCTCTGCCACAGCGACCTGGTAGCGGGCACCTAAATCAAACAGAGTGTAATCAGGCACTTTGTCATTGTTCAGGGTATCGCCATAACTGGCGCCGTTGTAATTCACTGCTGCTGACAAACTGAGATTTGGTACAGCAGGAAGTGTGTATTCAAAGCGAGCCTTCACAATCTTCTCAGCAACATCAACCGGTGCCTTGCCTTCCAATGCCGGGGTTTGCTTTTGCTCTTTTACTTCTGGATCAAGCCAGGTAAAACCGCCGATCAAATTAAGGTTTTCAGTCAGGTTACCCATGGCAGTCAGTTCAATGCCCTGATGAACTTGCAATCCATCCTGCACAAACTCAGGTGCACCAGGAACATTGATGTAGTACTGCAAACCTTTTTCGATTCGGAACACCGCTGCATCCAAAGCCAACTGGCCAACTTTGGTTTTCACACCAATTTCAAATTGCTCACTGGTCAATGGGTCAAAAGATTTTCCACCATTCACCACTTTTACTGCCGTGTTGTTGTAAAACTCGGGAACGACCACCCCGGCCTCCAGGCCTTCTACATAGCTTACGTAAGTGGTGATTGACTCTACTGGCTTAAACAATACCGACACTGACGGAGTCAGCGCAGATTCGTCATAGCCAGTGCCGGTTTTTTGAGTGATGGTGGTTTGTGCAGCACCAAGCAGGGCCGACCATTGATCGTTAAAGGTAATGTCATCACCAATAATGAAGCTGTGGTATTCCGTGTTACTGCTCAGGGTAATTACACCGCGATTGATCTGCTTTACGTTGGTTGGATGCGGGATATAAGTGGGAGATCCCATAGACAGACCGGTGAGATTGATATTGGGAGCACTGGCACCACCGGTATAGCGATATTGAAAGCTATCACTGACCTGGTAACCAGTCGTGAGCTTATGCACAACCTCACCAGTTTCAAACACCACATCAAGGTAAGCTGCCGCGCCCGAATCCTTCTGTTTACTCAGCAAGGTATCCAACCCAGAGGTATAAACACCGGAAATCGCCTGACTGTAGGTACCATTTGCAGCGATAGTATTGCTGGTGCTTTCCGAACCACGATCTCCACGGTTGTCGATATAGGCCGCGCGGAAGGACACATTCTCGCTGATTTTCCACTTCACATTAGTGCCGTAACGGTTGTAGTCGTACCAGCGGTTAGTCCAGGGCTGTCCCCAGGAAATCTCGTTATCGATACTATCCGCCGAAGGTCGTTTTACACCGTTGGCAAAATACCAATAGGTTTGCGAGCCATTCACATCATAGGTGTAATCCATACCGTGGATTTGCACCCAGAAGTCTTCAAACAGATAGCCATCAAGTGCAAGGCTGTAAAAAGTTTTTTCAATCGCCTGATTTTTGATGGCGCCATCACCGCCCTGCTCCACCAGGTTGACGCGATAACCGTAGTTGCCATCACTATCAAACTTGCCACCAAAATCGCCATGGGCATTCCAACTGTCCCCGCCCAAACTGCTCAGTGTTAGCTGATTCATGCGTTCATCGGTTGAGCGCTTGGTTACATAGTTGGTAACACCGCCGACATTGTTTGCACCGTACATAAAGCCTGAAAGCCCGTTCAGGATTTCAATGCGCGCCGTGTCTTCCATAGTGGCGCTATGGTTGTATTGGTCGTCTGGAACACCATCGCGATAGGAGCGCTGCACCGAGAAGCCGCGCATCATAATCCGTGGCTGGTTGTTCTCATGCTGGGCGCGAATCAACTGCGTGGTTGGATTCACGCGGTAAATCTGATCGGGCGTAGTTGCCTGCAAGTTCTCAATCAACTCTTCAGAAATGACATTAACCGAGTAAGGCGTATCCTGCAGGCTGCGCCCCTCCCAGGCCCCCACACCAGACACAGTTTCTGTGCGATAACCCGTGTCCTTAGTCCCCTCAACCGCTTCCGCTGTGACCTTTACCGTCTTGAGCTGCTTGGCTGCTTTCGGTGTTTCCCCATTGGTTTGCGAGTCTTTGGAAACCGTTTCTGCATGGATTAACGGGCTGACAGACACACCCGTCAATAACAAACCAAGGCCGGCGTTGCGCAGTGCGCGCGTGAGTGGATGCAGCTGAAGCAATCTGCAAGGAGATTGGTGGCGCATAAGTATTTCCCCAGAATGGTAGATGTAAGATGCGCCACTCTACATCAAATGATAATAGTTTTCATTAACACTTGGTAAATATTTTCTTTAGCATTATAGTCGCCGACCTGAAACTCATAGCACCAACCAAAGTCTGGAGACATGAAGCCATGCAACCCTCCATCGATGCCGCCTGGCTTATGGAACTTACCCATATCCGTCGCAAAATCCGCTGGGGTGAAGAACCCGACAACCCCCTGCTCATTTCCCGCTGGTTAGCGCACGAAAACCATGAACACACACAGCAGCTATCCCAGGAAGAATTGCGCCAGGGTTACGAGAATCAATTCAGGTTATTGCTGGAAACGCTGATGGATGAGCTAGTGCCATCGCACTGGCGTTGCAAAACTTTGACATTTCCGGTGAGCGTCAACCGCTGGAGATTATCCGCGCCCTGGCACAAGTAAAACGCGCATCCGCCAAAGTGAATTGCGTACTGGGCTTACAAGATGGCAAAAAAACTGAAGCCATTATCGCAGCCGCTGACGAAGTTATTGCTGGCAAACACCCGAATGAATTTCCGCTAGTGGTGTGGCAAACCGGATCCGGCACACAAACCAACATGAATTTAAATGAGGTGATTGCAAATCGCGCGAGCGAAATTTTAGGCGGGCCACGCGGCGATGAACGCTTGGTGCATCCGAATGACGATGTAAACCGCAGCCAATCCAGCAACGATGTTTTTCCAACAGCAATGCACGTCGCAGCAGTTGAAGCACTCACTAATCATCTGTTACCCGCCATTGCAAAACTGCGCGCGACCCTGGCAAACAAAGCGCGTGAATTCGATGACATCGTCAAAATTGGCCGCACCCACTTACAGGATGCAACACCACTGACTTTAGGTCAGGAAATTTCCGGCTGGGTTGCGCAATTGCATCACGGTGAAAAACATGTGCGCGATGCATTGCCGCATTTGTGTGAATTAGCACTGGGAGGTACAGCAGTAGGAACGGGATTAAATGCACCCAAAGGTTATGCTGAACAAGTTGCCGCTGAACTCGCGCAATTAACCCAACTGCCATTTGTAACTGCACCGAGCAAATTTGAAGCGCTGGCATCCTGCGATGCATTAGTGCATGCCCATGGCGCTTTAAAAACGCTCGCTGCAAGCCTGATGAAAATTGCCAACGATGTACGCTGGTTAGCCAGCGGGCCACGCAGCGGCATTGGTGAAATCAGTATTCCGGAAAATGAACCTGGCTCATCCATCATGCCCGGCAAAGTGAACCCCACCCAGAGTGAAGCCTTAACCATGTTGGCAGCGCAAGTCATGGGCAACGATGTTGCAATTAATATCGGTGGCGCCTCCGGCAATTTCGAGCTCAACGTATTCCGTCCGATGGTTGCACACAACTTTTTGCAAAGCGTGCGCTTGCTCGCCGATGGCATGGTGAGTTTTAACGATCACTGCGCTGTGGGTATTGAACCCAATCACGCACGCATTAACGAATTGGTGGAGCGTTCACTAATGCTGGTGACCGCATTGAATACCCATATCGGTTACGACAAGGCAGCGCAGATCGCGAAAAAAGCCCATAAGGAAGGTACCAGTCTGCGCGAATCTGCACTGTCACTGGGTTATGTCACTGCTGAACAATTTGATGCCTGGGTTGTTCCCGGGAAAATGGTTGGTCGTTAATTCCTTCACAAGTGTTAACATTTTTTTATTCTGAGTGCAAAAATTTATGAAATCGCGTTTGTTTCCAACTTCACTAAACAGTAACGAAACCTCTCTTTATACCAGCCATCACAAATTCAAGATGACGCTCCTTGCATTAGTGATCGGCGTGTCCAGCAATACGCTGGCTGCTCCGGCAAAAAAAACCGAGTCGGCTTCCCGCTCCTCTGCGAATAACGAAATTGAGGAAGTACAAGTTAACGGCCACGCGCTCGCGCAAAATGAAACGACTCGCCTGCCCTTCACCATGCGCGAACTACCGCAGTCCATCAGTGAGATTTCTGCAGAAATGATTGAACTCACGTCGATGACTGACATAAATGACTTGATGATGAATGTTACCGGTGTCAACGTAACCCTGTACGACAGCCAGCGTCCGCTCTACTTCGCGCGCGGATTCCAGATCACCGATTTCCAGGTCGATGGAATTCCAACATACAGCGGTTCAACCAACCAGGAATATGACACTGCGCTTTATGAGCGCGTGGAAGTGATTCGCGGCGCAAATGGTTTGCTTTCGGGTGTTGGTACACCATCAGCTACTGTTAACCTGGTGCGTAAACGCCCCGGGGAAAGATTGGATGCGTCTGTATCCGCCAGTGCTGGCTCATGGAATCGTAAACGCGGTGTTGCCGATGCTTCTGTACCGCTCACTAAAGATGGAAATATTCGCAGCCGCGTTGTTGTTGCTTACCAGGATTCAGACAGTTTCCGCGATCGCTACCGCGAAGATAAAACTGCTGTGCTCGGCGTTATTGAAGGCGATATCGGTGAAGACACAACCATCGCCCTGGGTTATCAAAATCAGGACAACAACCCGGAAGGTACCATCTGGGGAACTATTTCGCTTTTTGCAGCAGATGGCTCCATTGCCAAAATGCCAGTATCAACAAGCTTTGCACCTGAATGGACCCAATGGCAGCGCGAATCAAGCACGGTGTTTTCCGATCTCGAACACAACTTTAACGAGAATTGGAAATTGCGTATTGCAGCAAGTCGCACTGAAGGTGATGTATTTAGCTTGCGCGTTTACGCGCGCGGATTTCCTGATCGCAATACCGGAAAAGGTGTAACACTGCTGGCGGGTGTAGGTGCGGGTGAAGACACACGCGATAGCATCGACCTTTACCTTACGGGGGACTACAGCTGGTTTGGGCATGAACATACATTAATCGTAGGCGCTAACAGTTATGAGTTGGAATCCTACACTCCCGGATTTACCTCGGTGGCATCCTGGTCTTATCAAGTACCCAATGGTTGGGACTACGATGGCAAGGCCCCTATGCCCGCTTACTCTCGCACTGGTTCATATCGCATTGCTACTACCGAACAATTGGGTGTGTATGCAGCTAACCGTTTCAGTATTACTGATTCGTTCTCAGCCATTGTTGGGGCGCGGGTAACTTCCTGGGAAACAGGAACGGATAACTACAACACCACCGGTGCATTTGTGAATAACACAGGTGCATTCGATGTCAGCAATGAATTAACCCCCTACGCCGGGCTTGTGTACGACCTCAGTAAACAGTTTTCTTTTTACGCAAGTTACACGGATATTTTTAATCCGCAAAACTACAAAGACAAAAACGAAAACCTGCTTGAACCTGTGCTTGGCAGCAACACAGAAATCGGTGTGAAAGGTGAGTTCTTTGATGGCCGACTTACTGCCTCGACAGCAGTATTCAAAACTAAACAAGACAACTACGCTGTGCGCGATATGACGCAACCCGAGAATTCACTGTCTGATGGCAGCTCTGCCTATGTGGGAGTCAATGGAACAGAAAGTGAAGGTGTTGAAATCAGCCTGAGTGGAAGTATCAACGAGCAATGGTCTGTTAACACCGGTTATACCTATGTTGATACCAAGCGCCATACCAATGACCGCATCTGGACCAACTTGCCTGAGCATTCCGTACAATTTTCTACTCATTATCATTTCGGCGGTGCACTTGAGCCCCTGGTGCTCGGCGGCGGCTTTAATTGGCAAAGTGAAACCATCGGGTATGGCGTGACGCACCCAACCAGAACCGATGCAACCTTTACGCAGGATTCCTACTTCCTGGCGAACCTTTACGCGACCTGGAATTTCAATGACAACTGGACCGCATCATTCAGTGCAACCAATGTGTTCAATGAAACTTACTGGGCAAATATTGATTACGCCAACTACGGCGAACCAAGAAACTTGTCACTGACATTGAAGTGGAAGTTGTAAGCAACAAACAAAAACAAAGCACTAATAAAAACAGAGTAACACACCAACAAAAAAGGCCCTTAATGGGCCTTTTTATTATCAGTTCAATTGCTGGCCTAAGAGTCTTAACTTAGCCTTTAAATAACTCCAGGCCAGAACAATTTGAGCAAGCGCGGGCGCCACGCCAGCAGCATAGCGATTGACGGCGCGCAGGCTGCTAACAGCATGATCCACACCAGCGCTGCCATAGATGGGCGATCCGCTACAAAGCAAATTACAGCAGACATTAACAGCCCACCCCAGCCGATAACTCGCAGCACTTTTACAGGGTGAGCGGAATTACTGCCGGCCTGAACTTTTTTCCAATGAGGCTCCATTGCCAGCGCCAACCAGGCAAAACTGGCCAGGCAAATAACTGCAGCAAGGGTTAGCAATATCCAGCTATCAAGCATTTTCCACCTCGGCATCATCCAGGTTATCTAACTGTTGCGCGCGCGCGGACTTGCGCAACGCAGTATCGACCGGAGCCAACTCACGTTGTTTGAGCTTGCGCGCTGCAACAACACTCAACACCGCTGTTGCCAGCAGGCTAATGTCTACACCTGCCACCGGCCAGTATGTATCGGTAAAAATAGTTTTGATCAGGTTATCGCCGGTGGTTATCCAATTCAGTACCACCGCTGCAATAGCCAACACAGCTATCGCCCAGGATTGTTCGCGCCAGGCGGGATTCATCCGCGCCTTGGCAACCGGGCCACTGCGCCAGGTAGCGTGAATCAGCGCTAATATCCAGGCTCCCCAGAAAGCGTTCATTTCCCAATTTCCCTTACCAGGTAAATCAGCAGGCAACAGGCGGTTTACGACCAACATGGCAACAGCGGCAATCACCATCCCTGTAACCGTGGTGACTGCCAGCGCATCTACGATACGCGCGCCCTGGCTACTGGTTTTAGCATGTTGCTGTTTGCGTTTTTCCACGAAGAAAATAAAACCGGTGGCAATACACACACAACCGAGCAAGCCGCCGATCACATAGAACCAGCGCAATAACCAGTGCTCAAAATGCTGTAAATGCAGGCCCGTAAGGAATTCATTAATCTCCATTACCGCAACACGCGGAGGATCTTCACGCAAGACTTCGCCAGTGCTCGCTTTAAAGTGAATGCCCTCCCCCACTAAGGCAACGCGATCACTACCCGCTCGATAAATACTGACGTAACCATTCTGATCACCCAGATGATCCGCAAACAAATAACCTACCTCACCCGCCATATCGCGTGCAGCCCAGCGGCGTTTTGCTTCAACGATCATAGCGTCTACCGAGGCCATGGGTGCTGCAATGCCGGCGGGCTCGTGCGGTAAACCTGTGTGCTGCGACTCCAGAATTTCATGCTGGTCATGCAGGGGTTTGAGCATGGTGTGACCCACCGGAAAATAAATTCCGGCAAAAATAATCAGCCCGGTGAGTGCAAAGAAAAAGTGGAAAGGAAGTGCAACTACACCGGTCATATTGTGCAAATCCAGGGTACTGCGCTGGATGCGTTTTTCCGGACGGAAAGTGAAAAACTCCTTGAAAACTTTCCGGTGCATGATCACCCCGGTCACCAAAGCAGCCAACATTACCATCGCCGCCAAACCGACAATCCAATAGCCGATGCTATTCCAATGCCATTGCAAGCTGTAATGCATGGGATAGAACCAGCGGCTGCCGATCTTGAGCGCATCATCCGGAATGGTTTCACCGGTACGTGGATCTATAGTCGCCCAACCATGGACATGCTGATGATCATCCGATTCGTCTATCGGCTTATTGGGAATACTGAATTCAGCACCTATTGCCAGCACCGGGTCGCGGTGAGTGGTATAGGCATAGAGCGAAGCCATAGGCATGGTATCGGGATGCGGTAATTCGCCAATAACACGTGCTGCGGTCGCAGCCATATCATCAGGGTGGGCGCGCAGTTTTTCGTACACAGGTTTAAGCAAATTATCAAATGACGGCAAAGGTTGTGGTTCAAAACGCGTCTTGGGAATAGCCCAGCGATCAATTTCCCGGTCAAACACCGAGAGCGCGCCAAAGAAGAAACAAATCATCAACACATAACCCAGCACAAGGCCAAACCAGGTATGCACCCAGGTCATGGAAACACGGAAATTAGTATGCATGCTCCACCTACCCCAGTAATACGCGTTGAAGTGCCCAGGCAGCACCGGTCATCATCGCTGCGCCGCAAGCCAGAACTGACCAAATCCGCACCAGGCTAGACTCTGCAAAAGACCAGAGAAATAACCCCAGATACACCAGGAATGCCAGCAACATCACACTGGTCTCAGCGGTGTGAAAACTCACGCCCAGCGCAGTCAGCAAGGTAATTCCCAGTGCACAAAAACCCCAGGTAAAACCGTAACTCCCCAGTAGCGCCGCCGCAATGCGCGCAATCAGGTGACGAGTTGATAATGCAGATAATGTGGACATAACGACTCTGGCAATACGCCAGCACCTCCGGGATTTAATAACAGTAATAACCGTAAGCAGTGATTATTAAATGATAACTTCTCTCATTTTATGGCACATAAACTTTTAAAGGCAACAGAGTTAACGGAAAGAAGTGTTTAGCCAGGTTTTTGCGGGACTATCTTGATTTGCATAGCTCTTTTAGGGCGTTATTGATCGCCGATGGCGAAATCATCAGGTTTTTGTGATGCAACCTAAGATAGATCTCACAACGAGCAATAAGCCAGAAAAACAAAATGAAAAGCTGCGCACGAAAAATACGCAGCCCTCTTATTAATTTTCATGAAAAAATTAATACTTGTATTTAATTCCCAAAGTTACGCTGCGGGTATCGCCAAAGTCAGAGTAACCCCACATTGAGCGGTTGTAGACTTCATTGAAAAGGTTATCGACGTTTAATGATATTGCCAGTGCATCATTCAATTCATAACGTGCCATCACATCAACCAACCAATAGGATGGTTGCTCCTGCTTAACCGCAATTGCTGCTCCGGTTGCACTGATAGCAGCCGGGATATTCGCATCACCATAAGAATAATTTTGCCAACGTGCACTGGCTCCCAGTGTCAAACCATTCACAAAAGTATAACTGTTGGTGATTTTGAACATCTTGGTGGGAATATACGTCTGACGTGGATTGCCCTCTTTATCTTCCGCTTTGTTGTAGGTGTAACCACCACTGATATTCCAGCTTTCGGTTAATGCGCCAGCAATTTCAATTTCATATCCATCGGTTTTTATGCCGTCGACGCTTCTATAAATCCAATTCCCATTTGGCAGCATGCCCATATTGGCCCACTCTGCCACGTTATCTTTATTTGCACGATAAACTGCAGCAGAAATATTCAGATCATTATCAAAAAATGCCATCTTGAGCCCGGCTTCAGCATTGGTACCTTCAGTCGGCTCAAGCAAATTACCATCAGCACCATAATTTCCTACCGGTTTGAAAACACCTGTGTAGCTGGTGTAGACCGAAAGGAAACTATTTACGTCATACACAATACCGGCGTAAGGTGTAACAACATTTTTCTCTTCTGCATGCACAGTTGTTGAGGCAAGTAAATCGCTATTGTCGTAAGTCCAATCACTCACCCGACCACCCAACATTAACTTAAGTGGATCTGCAAGATTGAAACGTACAGTTGCATACGCGCCAGATTGCTCACCAACTTCCAGCGATTCATTTTGATCATAGGGCGACGAAACACCGGAGTAATCCGGTGCAGCGGGATTCGGCTTCGGATCATAGAGGTTGTACGTCGGCATATCAGCGTAATCAAACAACAAATCAAATTCGTTTTTGCTGTAGCTGTAACCAAGCACCACTTCATGGTCGCGACCCAACAATCCAAATCCGCCATTGGTAACTATGTTGAAACTTTTCGTATCTGATTCGCGGCCAGAAAATAACGAGTAAGGGGTTGACCAGGGATCAACCAAATTGCCCGTCGCTTTGTCCACGTAAGCACCGTAGGTGGCATTGCTCACGTCTTGTGTTGCTTTCGCAAAACGATAGGTACCCTTCAAGGTCCAGCCGTTAGTGAATTCATGTTGAACGTAAGGCATTACACTCCACTGGTCAATGAAACGGTGTGCCCACTCATGACCAGTTGAAAACGAAGGATCGTGATCGATCAACGTACCGTCGGTGTAAAACGCCGGGTTAGAACTCCAGTTGTAAACACCGCGGGAATTCACTGAAGATTTATCGATAGCCAGGGAGAAAAGGGTTTGCGGAGTCACATCCCAATCGACGATACCGTACACCACAGATTTATCGCGCGAGTAGCGATCTATGTAAGAGTCGCCGTCCATATAAGAACCAATAAAACGACCGCGAATGCTGCCCTCTTTATTGAGGGAGCCAGATACATCACCTTCTGCACGATAGGTATCCCAACTGCCCACAGCACCCGTCAGCGATCCCTGGAAATCAGTTGTCGGGCGTTTACGAATCATATTCACTGTCGCTGAAGGTTCGCCCTGCCCGCCCAAAATACCAGCAGCACCTTTCAGGATTTCAATACGCTCAGCCAGGATTGGATCAATACTTTGCGCCGCATCACCGGAATAAGTCGAGTTTGCAGGCGTGGTAATCATGCCATCCACTTGTACACCGGTATCCAGTTGGAAGCCACGTACATACATCAAACTGTACTCAGATGCATCGCCCGATTTACTTACACCGGGAACATGATCGAGTACCTGCTCCATATCCACCAGGCCTTTGTCCTGGATCATCTGGCTGGTCACAATAGTCACTGTCTGCGGCGTTTCGCGCAGGCTCATATCCAATCCTGTAGCACCGTTCATAGAACGGGTGGTATAGCTACCAGTCACCAACACTTCTTCAATTGAGTTATCCGCTTTTTTAGCCTTTTTACCGGTTTTTGCCGCACTACCTGTCTCGGTAGCTTCTGCGGCCAAGCTATTGGCAGAAAGCCCAGCACCTAAAACAGCACTGGCAATCATAAGAATGAGTGTTTTTTGCGTAAACATGGGGATTGATCCTGGAAAAGTGAATTTTAGTCATCGCAGGAACAGGAGAAGAGGCAGAACCTATCTATATCAAGGGAAAGCCAATGAATCTTGCGCCACGCACCAAAGGCAGGCACTGTAGTGTTAATGAGAATAACTTTCAATATCATCCGTGAAATATTATCCATAATTTCTGTGAGGAGGCGAGCCACTGGCCCTCATAGGCTATTGGCTCAAATAGTTTTACAGCGCGAGCATTAACGCCGCTGGTTCATTAACGCAAAAAAATCAGCGGGCGCCGGCGTCTGGAAAGTTAATTCCTTGCCGGTTTTTGGGTTTACAATTTTTAAAGAGAGCGAATGCAAACCCATGCGTATACCTGAGGTACCGTAACGCTGGTCACCCACTATCGGATAACCAAGCCAGGACAAGTGCGCACGTATTTGATGCTGGCGTCCTGTATCGATCTGTACGCGCAAAAGGGTTCTACTACCGTTGGTACGCTCTGTTGCAAAGTGAGTCACCGCCGGTTTTGCATCCGGGTGTGCACCTACATGCATACGGTATTCTTCTTCATCGGCACGTAACGGCTGGTCAATGGTTCCTGCAGCGGGATTAGGGCACCCTTCCACAATAGCCAAATAGGTTTTTTCTGCCTGATCCCATTTTGCCATCACGGCTTCACGCATCTCACGTGAAGTAGCAAATAACAATACGCCCGAAGTGTCCCGGTCAATACGATTCACCGGCCATAGTTTTACCGCTTGCGAGCGACGCGAGAGTTGGTTGCGCAGAATTGCCAGCGCGTGCTGTTGCGTTTCTTTAGTAGTACCTACAGATAGCAATCCCGCCGGTTTATTAATCGCAATTATGTCGCGATCAGAATATAAAATTTCCAGTTGCGATGGCGAGCTGCTTGTTATTTTAGCGGTTGCACCTACCTCCACCAGATCACCCACATTGAGCGGAAAATCATGTTGTGTTGTAGATACACCATTTACGCAGACGCAACCACTCTGCAAGCGCTGCTTTATTTTGCTGCGCGCCCAACCTTGTAGTTGCGCACCTAGAAACGCTAATAATTTCGCAGGTTCTTTAACCTGTAATTTTTCAGACATGATCATCGCTCCTAGTGTTTCGCGACAATAACCAATGAAGGCCCAAAAACCTAAAAAAAAACCCGCATTTCTGCGGGTTTTTAGAGTTTTTTAAACTTTAATATGGTGCCCGAGGCCGGACTTGAACCGGCACGACCAAAAGATCGACAGATTTTAAATCTGTTGTGTCTACCGATTTCACCACTCGGGCTGAGTGCTTTTGCGTCGGTACGCAAAATAAGAAAAGTGGAGGCGCGATCCGGAGTCGAACCGGACTAGCTGGATTTGCAATCCAGAGCATAACCGCTTTGCTATCGCGCCTTTTCGAGAGGCCGCAA
>JAGKWY010000137.1 GCA_021151625.1 Gammaproteobacteria bacterium
GTGTAGAAGTGACCAGTACCAGCAGAAGAGTTCAGACGAATTTTTTCGCGCATGACAATAGCTCCTAATTACACTTTGTGGCCGTTGGCACGAACATCAGCCAACACAGCTTCAATGCCGCGCTTGTCGATGATACGCATACCTTTTGGAGTCAGACGCAGAGTTACGAAACGCTTCTCAGCTTCTACCCAAAAACGGTGAGATTGCAGGTTTGGCAAAAAACGACGCTTGGTGTGGTTTTTTGCGTGGGATACATTGTGACCGGTAACTGGGCGTTTGCCGGTAACTTGACATACTCTGGACATTTTATTGCCTCATTCAAAAATCAGTGCGCTCTGCTGGAGGCGCGGTGCTAGAACCGTTAGTAATTAAACCATTAAACAGACTAACAACCAGCAAATGCGCCTTTAATCAGCCTATTCTTTCCTAAACGCGGCGGGAAAATTCGACACTGCCGCAAAGAGCCGCGCTTTATACCAAAAGCCGGCCCCAATAGCAACGAAAAGGTTATTTTTTGAGCCTTGATTCGCCTAAATCAGGCCGCGCTCGGCAAAGGAGACCACTTCCAGATCCCCTACCACCATATGATCCAGTATCCGCACATCGATCAATTCGAGCGCTGCTTGCAACCGCTGGGTGATGCGCTGGTCGGCCTGGCTGGGCTCAGCAATGCCACTGGGGTGGTTATGCGCAAGCACCAGGGCAGCTGCGTTGTGGACCATCGCCCTGCGTACCACCTCACGCGGATAAACAGCAGCACCGTCGATAGTCCCAAAAAACAACTCTTCATAAGTAATCAGGCGGTTTTGGTTGTCGAGAAACAGGACCGCAAATACTTCGCGCGGCTGGTGACGCAACTGGGCACTCAGGTATTGGCGCACCAGATCCGGGCTGGAGAGCAAGTCGCCCGCTTTCATTGTCGCGGAAAGATGACGGCGCCCCATCTCCAATACCGCTTGTAGCTGCGCGTATTTGGCATTGCCTAAACCCAGTCCTTTGCAAAAATCTGCCTGGGTCGCTTCGAGCAAGGGGCGCAAACCGCCATATTGCACCAGTAAATCGCGCGCCAAATCGACGGCCGATTTACCCGTCACTCCAATACGTAAGAAAATCGCCAGCAATTCAGCGTCTGAAAGGGCTCGCGGCCCAAGTGTCAGCAATTTTTCACGTGGACGTTCGGCCTCAGGCCAGTCGGTAATAGACATCAAGAAAACTCCTTTTCAAATAAACAACCCTATGGGTCAATCCCTGTTCGCCTGTTATACCGGGTAATGCCCGCAGCAGATGCGAAAACGCTGCCAAGAATGGTATCTTAGCGGCCTTTCGTCAAGCGCCTCACAGCGCGGGCCCCAAGCCCGACAGGGCGGTGGCCGTTAGTGGCCAATTACGTACTTTCAGCTAAGGTTGTTCACTAGCTGTCCACTTTCTATTACCGGGGCTGCCTTCATTCATGAGTTCACTGGCCAATAAACAGATTCTGCTTGGCGTCACTGGCGGTATTGCCGCCTATAAAAGTGCCGACCTGGTGCGCCGTCTGCAGGATGCAGGCGCCAGTGTACAGGTGGTGATGACACCCGCCGCGCAGGAATTTATCACCCCATTGACTATGCAGGCGTTATCCGGCTACCCGGTACATACCCAATTACTTGACCCGGAAGCCGAAGCTGGTATGGGCCATATTCAGTTGGCGCGCTGGGCAGACCTGGTATTAATCGCCCCTGCAACCGCTGATTTTATGGCGCGCTTGAGTCAGGGCCTGGGCAATGACCTGTTAACCAACATCTGTCTGGCCACTGCCGCCCCTATCGCACTGGCGCCGGCGATGAACCAGGGCATGTGGCGCAATGCAGCAACACAAACCAATCTGGATATTCTCATAGAGCGCAAAGTTCATATTTTTGGCCCCGCCGATGGCGGTCAGGCCTGCGGTGATATTGGCCCGGGGCGCATGCTCGAACCCTCACAAATTATCGATATGGCCGCACGTCTGTTCACTACGGGCAGCCTCGCCGGCAAAAAAGTGGTGATCACCGCTGGCCCCACCCGCGAAGCTATAGACCCGGTGCGCTACATCAGCAATCACAGCTCAGGCAAAATGGGTTATGCATTAGTCCAGGCAGCAGTGGAAGCGGGCGCACAGACTGTATTGATCAGCGGCCCTACCCAGCTAGTAAAACCGGCACGTGCGCGCTGTATTGATGTAATGACCGCCGAAGAGATGTACGCCGCCAGCATGGCCGAGGCGCAGGACTGCGACCTGTTTATCGCCGCCGCCGCCGTAGCCGATTACCGCCCGGCAGAAGTGCCCGCCCAAAAAATGAAAAAGGGTGACAGCGACAGCATCACCCTTACCCTGGTGAAGAACCCCGATATAGTTGCCAGCGTTGCTGCGCTTGCGCGTAAACCCTTTACCGTAGGTTTTGCCGCTGAGTCTGAAAGACTGCTCGACTATGCCCGCGCCAAGCTGGAGCGCAAAAATCTTGATCTGGTGATAGCCAACAATATTGCAGTAAGCCATATAGGCTTTAATAGCGATGACAATGCCGTCACGCTGATCGATAAACACTCCAGCACCGACATCAGCCAGCGCAGCAAGCAACAACTTGCACGCGAACTTATTGCCTGTTTTGCGCAAAAACTGGCAACACAACTATAAGCACGTCACAGAGAAAAATGGGAAGGTAAACGAGTGAACCCCAAAGATCCGCTCCTTGCAAAACCTGACGCAGGTACACACCTTTCGCGTACAGCACAGCGCGCAATGGAAGCCGCTAAACGCAAAGCAGCTATGCAACAAAAAATCCTGTTGATCTTGTTGGGTATAGCCCTGATTATCAATGTGATTGTTGCCTATGTGCTCTATCAGAGTCTGGTAGTCAAACAGGAACAGGAAAATCTTGCCAGATTAACGCAGGAGAAAGTTGATGACCGTAAACTCGCGCTGGAAAAATATTTTGCCGAGCAAGATAAACTTATAAATCAAATTGCCAAAGATACCGAATTTGTTACTGCGCTCGACCCTTCTGCAACTCCGGAGTTGCGTCAGCAAACTGAACAGACATGGCAGACAAAAATTCCCCTCGCCTTACACCTTCGCTTAATACCAATTGGTACAGCCGCATTGGAGCGCGATAGCGAGTTCCCCCTGCGCTTTGCCGAACTGGATTTAATCCAGCGTGCCGAACAGCACAAAGCTATATTGCCTGAGCTGGCTACTATCGGTGAGCGCCAGTTTTTATACTGGATCCGCCCTATACCTAATGATCAGCAAAGTGATCCGTTAGGCACACTGATGATTACACTTAATCCGGAGGAGATATTCAAAATATTTTCTGCTGCCGATGCAGACCTGGGTGAGTATGTCTTGTTGCAACAATTTAGTGGAAGCCCACCACAAGTATTGAAAAAACATGGCGCAGGGACGGTAGGAGCTAACAAGCAAGCAAATGTCGCAGGCAGCCATCTACAAGTAAAATTCACCCCGTCCAATGCATTGGCAGAGGCCGCACAAGAATTGCCAACCCTCTGGATACTTGTTGTTAGCCTCATTGCAGCGACGAGCCTTGCATTAACATGGTTATTGAGCAAAATGCTTGTTCGCAGAGAAATAGGTAATCTCGAAACACTTCCCCATCTTCCAGAGCTTGCCAAAGCAAATAAACAAGCAGTTGTAGATGAAAATTCCCTTGCCAATCCGCTCTTTCAAAAACAAGATATTCTCGATATAGCCATGATTGGCGAAGATGAAAACATTCTCGGGCTGGATCAAGCCTCTGGCAAAAAATCGGCAGCTAATCCGCGCAATAAAATTAGCGAAGCCGATGTACCCGCAGAGATTTTTCGCTCTTACGATATTCGCGGTTTGGTCGGCAGCCAAATAACACCTGAGCTTGCGCAATTAATTGGCCAGGCCGTTGGCAGTGAAGCTATAGATCAGGGTGAGCGCAATATTGTGGTCGCACGCGATGGCCGTACGCACAGTGAATCACTTACCGAAGCCTTGATCAAAGGTGTTCTGCGCACGGGTTGTAACGTTATTAATATCGGTGTAGTTCCCACTCCGTTAATGTATTTCTCCACATTTCATTTTGAAGACAGCAACAGCGGTGTCATGGTAACGGCTAGTCACAATCCGAAGGAATACAACGGTTTTAAAGTAGTTATCAACAATCGCGCGCTCGCTGATGATGCAGTTACTGAATTGCGCACACGCATTATTGGTCAGCGTTTTCATCAAGGGCTGGGCGAAGAAATTCCGCGTACCATTATTCCTGACTATATCGACCGCATATTTTCTGATGTTGCCCTCGCCAGCAATGTGACGCTGGTAGTGGACGCAGGCAATGCAGTGCCCGGCGTGGTCGCACCACAATTATTTGAAGAATTGGGCTGCGATGTAATTCCGCTGTTTTGTGACTTGGACGGTGATTTCCCCAATCATGAGCCAGACCCAACCCATGAAAAAAATCTAAAAGCGCTGATTGACAAAGTACAAGAAACCAATGCGGATATAGGTGTTGCTTTCGATGGTGACGGTGATCGCCTGGTGGTAGTAACTCCCAAGGGCGATATTATCTGGCCCGATCGTTTATTAATGTTATTCGCCAAAGACGTACTCGCCCGTCACCCAGGTGCTGATGTGCTATTTGATGTGAAATGCTCGCGCCAGCTAAATCAGGTGATCAGCAGTTACGGTGGCCGGCCGATTATGTGGAAGACCGGTCACTCACCCATGAAAGCCAAAATGGAAGAAACACAGGCATTAATTGGTGGCGAATATTCCGGCCATATTTTTATCAAAGACCGTTGGTATGGTTTTGATGATGGCATTTATGCCATGGCGCGTTTACTGGAAATAATCACTCTGCGCGATCAAAACATCGATGATATTTTTGCTGCCTTCCCGCAACTGTATTCAACCCCGGAATTGAAAGTTGCCGTGTCCGAACAGGACAAGTTTGGGTTGATCGGAAAAATTGCAGAATCCGGTGATTTTGCCAACGGCACTATCACAACTATTGATGGACTGCGAGTGGATTACACCAAGGGCTGGGGATTGGTGCGTGCTTCAAACACCTCACCAGCGCTCACCCTGCGCTTTGAGGCGGAATCACCCGAAGCGCTGGAAAAAATCCAGCAAATTTTTAAACGCGAATTGCTAAAAGCAGATAAAACACTGGCAGTTCCTTTTTAATTTTTTACTAATTTCTATTGTTCACAGGATTAATTTTTTTATGTCATTAAATCGTGAATCAGCAATGAATATTGCAAACGTACTCACCGAAGCTCTGCCCTACATTCAGCGCTTTACCGGCAAAACCGTCGTGGTGAAATTTGGCGGCAACGCAATGGAAGGTGAAGAGCTGCAAAACAGTTTTGCGCGCGACATAGTGTTGATGAAACTGGTTGGTATGAACCCGGTAGTAGTGCATGGCGGCGGCCCGCAAATTGGCAGCCTGCTGGAAAAACTCAATATCAAATCCGAATTTATCAACGGCATGCGCGTGACTGATAGCGCCACTATGGATGTGGTAGAAATGGTATTGGGCGGCACGGTCAACAAGCAAATCGTCAGCCTGATCAACCGCAACGGTGGCCAGGCGATTGGTTTAACTGGTAAAGACGGACAGTTGATTCGCGCGAAAAAATTAACTGTTACCCACAAAACACCCGATATGCTCGCGCCGGAAATTCTTGATATAGGTCATGTCGGTGAAGTAGAAAACGTAAACACCTCAGTTATCGACATGCTGATCAACAGCGATTTTATTCCGGTAATTGCACCAATTGGTGTAGGTGAAGATGGGGCATCCTACAATATTAATGCCGATTTGGTTGCCGGAAAAATTGCCGAATTCCTGCGCGCTGAAAAATTAATGTTGCTTACCAATGTGTCCGGCCTGCAAGACAAGCAGGGCAATGTACTTACTGGCTTAAGTACCGAACAAGTCGATGGTTTGATTGCAGACGGCACTATTTATGGTGGCATGCTACCCAAAATTGCCTGTGCATTGGACGCCGTCAAAGGCGGTGTTACCAGCGCCCATATTATTGATGGTCGCGTTGACCACGCGGTATTGCTGGAAATTTTTACCGACGCAGGCGTAGGCACACTGATTACCAATAAACCGCGCAACAACTAATTAATATTGCCGCAGCGACCCTGGTTGCTGCGGCGCGAATGGAGGCGGCATGAAAACCCAAAAAACATCGCGCAAACAGCAAATACTGGAATGCCTTGCGCGGATGCTGGAGGCAAGCCCTGGCGAACGTATTACCACCTCTGCTTTAGCCAAAGAAGTCGGCGTATCAGAAGCCGCGCTCTATCGTCACTTTCCCAGCAAATCCAAAATGTTTGAAGGGTTGATTGAATTCATTGAAGAAACTATTTTTTCGCGCATCACTCTCATCCTTGCAGAGGAAAAAATCGCGCTCAAACGCTGCGAAAAAATCCTCGCGCTCTTGCTCGGTTTTGCTGAGCGCAACCCGGGACTGACGCGCTTGTTAACTGGCGATGCTCTTACCGGGGAAACCGAGCGATTGCGTCTGCGCATCGCACAATTATTTGATCGGATTGAAACCCAATTAAAACAAATTTTGCGCGAAGCTGAATTGCGTGAGGGGCTCCACCCACAACTGCCGGTGGCTGCTGCTGCCAATTTACTAATTGCATTAATTGATGGACGCATTGCCGAGTTTGTGCGCACCGAATTTCGCCGTTTACCCACTACTCATTGGCAAGAACAATGGCACTTGCTGGCGCAGGGTTTTCTTGTTCCCCACAACTCATCAGTACTCGAATAAAAAAGCAGAAACTAGTCGGCTTTTTTACTCGAGCCATTTTTGATCAAGGCGCTTGTTTACTAATTTCAATAAAGCGATTTTTATCGCGATCAAATTTTTCCGCAACTTCCTTATGTTCCTGCTCTCGCTGCTTAATTTGCGCCTGAATATCTTTTTCTTCTTGCATCAGATTATTAATGTTTTTCAATAACTCATCTGATAACTGACGTCCACCACGCTCTACCGCTGCCGCTTGAGCCTGATAGTCCTGCAAGCGCTTGCGCGCCGAGACCAGATTTGCCTGCAAAATGCTGATATTGCCACGCAAGCTCTCCAGATTACGCGCCTTGGCTGCATCTATGTCCGCCACATTGCTGTAGGCACGACGCAATTGTAAATCCTCTCTGGCCTGCTCTTCACGCTGCAATTTTTCCTTGCGCAGCCTGTCTGCCTCTGGCCCTTTGGGCGCAGGAGGAATAACTTTCAGTATCTTGCCGGAACGCGAGACTATCTCATAGCCATCATTGACGTATTCGGGCGGGATTTTACTATCCAGAACGGTCACACCTTCCTTGTTTTTATAACGATAGATAACCTTACTGTTAGCCTCTGTTGCAGCCAGCGCAATGCTACCCAGTAACAACGAGCAGCAAGTGATTGTGATACACAACAGGTTACGCATTGGAATTAAGCGCCTCATTTAAAATTACAAATCTACCCCATAGGTAGCACGGTATTGTTTGATTTTTTCTACCATTACTTCCTGGCCCGCCTGACTCTCCAGATAAGCCACAATGTGATTCAGGTTAATAATGCTGATCACCGGAATACCGAAAGTCTGCTCCACCTCCTGAATCGCCGATACCTGCCCCAGGCCTTTTTCCATACGATTCAAGCCGATCAATACTGCCGCTGGTTTCGCACCCGCCTGGTCGATAATAGCCATAACTTCGCGCACTGCCGTACCGGCGGTGATCACATCGTCCACTATCAGAACTTTTCCTTGCAGTGGCGCTCCTACCAAGGTCCCTCCCTCACCGTGATCTTTGGCTTCCTTACGGTTGTAGCAGTAGGGCAAGTCGCGTTGGTAATGATCTGCCAATGCCACTGCAGTAGTTGCCGCCAAAGGAATCCCTTTGTAAGCAGGGCCAAACACTATATCGAAGTCTACGCCTGATGCAGTGATTGCTGCCGCATAAAAACGACCCAGATCGGCCAGGGCACTGCCAGTCTGAAAACGACCAGCATTGAAAAAATAGGGACTGGTGCGACCGGATTTGAGAACGAATTCACCAAAGCATAACGCCTGGTGCTTAAGCGCCAGCTGAATGAAGTCAAATTGGTATTTTTCCATGCAAAGTATCCGACTATGAACTAAGTTTTAGGTGACAGAATAACTACAACGAG
>JAGKWY010000238.1 GCA_021151625.1 Gammaproteobacteria bacterium
CTTGAGTGAACACTGCAACGCGAACAGATTTACCGTTACCATGAGGCAGGGTGGTAGCACCGCGAACAGACTGATCAGATTTACGTGGGTCAATACCCAGGCTGATAGCGACATCTACGGTTTCTGCAAATTTTACATTAGAGACTTCTTTCAACAGAGCAACAGCATCTTCAATCGAATATTGCTTAGTTGAATCTACCTTCTCATTGATAGCACGTTGACGCTTGGTGATTTTTGCCATGTTATACGCCCTCCACTTCCAGGCCCATTGAACGCGCAGAGCCTGCAATAGTGCGCACAGCGGCATCCATATCAGCAGCAGTCAAGTCTGCCATTTTTGTAGTAGCAATTGCTTCCAATTGTGCACGGTTTACCTTACCAACCTTGTTGGTGTTAGGACGACCGCTACCACTGGTAATCCCCGCTGCCTTCTTCAACAAGAAAGATGCAGGCGGTGTTTTCATCACAAAAGTAAAGCTACGATCACTATATACACTGATAATTACAGGTACAGGCGCTCCAACTTCCATCCCCTGAGTTTGAGCATTGAAAGCCTTACAGAATTCCATGATATTTACACCATGCTGACCCAATGCTGGACCAACCGGTGGGCTTGGGTTTGCTTTACCGGCTGCAACTTGCAGCTTAACGTAAGCGGTTACTTTTTTTGCCATGACATTACTCCCCTATGGGTATTAGCGCCTCGATTAGATTTTTGGCAAAATCCAACGTCTTAGGCTCCCCGCCCTGATCAAGACCAAGGACACGAAAACCCCTCTTTGCTTCGCAAAGAAGGGCATTTAAAAACCTGATCATTTATCAGGTTTTTTCTACCTGACCGAACTCCAACTCAACAGGGGTTGAGCGACCAAAAATAAGCACGGCAACTCGCAGCTTGTTTTTGTCGTAATTAACCTCTTCAACCACACCATTGAAATCATTAAATGGACCATCAATAACTCGAACCATCTCACCTGGCTCAAAGATTGTTTTTGGCTTCGGCTTTTCAATCGAATCATCGACACGCCGTAAAATTGCTTCCGCCTCTTTTTCAGTAATAGGTGCAGGCTGATCAGCCTTGCCACCAATAAAGCCCATTACTCGCGGAGTATCTTTTACCAAGTGCCAAGTATCATCATTCAATTCCATCTGAACCAAGACATATCCCGGAAAAAATTTGCGCTCACTTTTGCGCTTTTGACCACCGCGCATCTCAACAACTTCTTCAGTTGGAACAAGAATCTCACCGAAACTTTCTTCCATACCATAAAGCGCAACACGATCACGCAATGATGATGCAACTTTTTTTTCGTAGCCCGAATAGGCGTGAACCACATACCAGCGTTTAGCCATAATTCTTAACCTATGATGCTAGAAGCAACAAAGCCAAAAAGAGTATCCAACAACCACAAAATAATAGAAGCAACTATTACTACAGCTAAAACAATCAGTGTTGTCTGATTAGTTTCCTGACGGGTTGGCCAAACAACTTTACGCAACTCAACTAACGCGCCACGCACAATATCAGCGATTGCAGAGCCTTTTGCTGTTTGCAAAGCCACAAACACAGCAAGACCAGCAAGCACCAATAAGCCAAGCGCACGATAAAGAATGGATTCAGCAGAAAAATGAGAATTTCCGACAACACCAACAGCAACCACAGCCGCAACCAGAAGCCATTTCAATGCATCCAGCCGGTAAACCTTCTCTTCAGTATTTGCAGTCATTATTACGGAAACCTTCATGAAATTTGGCAGGCCAGGAGGGACTCGAACCCCCAACACCCGGTTTTGGAGACCGGTGCTCTACCAATTGAACTACTGGCCTAAC
>JAGKWY010000239.1 GCA_021151625.1 Gammaproteobacteria bacterium
AGCTTTTTCTTTTTCAGATTTCGCTTGCCGGTGACTTCACTCAAAGCCATTTGCTTTCGCCCTATCACCACTCACCGCTTGGCGAGGCGCGCATTATACGCATTAACTTTCGCTTGTAAACTATTAATTTTCTTAATTTTTTACAAGCTTGCCGAACTTCAATCTTTCCGCTTTCGCGGTTGACCACAGCTCGGTAAGGGCGCGCACTATACGAATCCACCCTCGCCCATGCAAGCTCTTTTTGGGATTATTTCGTTTTAATTTTAAAGGTGAACACTTAACAAACAACAGTAACAAAAATCACACAACATCGAACAGGTGATATTTCTTTTTACCCACTTTCACAAGATAAAAGCGACCAAAAAACGCATTCGCTTCTGCAAAACAATTTGCAGCCTGCATATTGTCATCAATAGATTTAGCAGCCCCATTTATGAACACCGCATTTCTCGCCAATGCATCCTTAATCTGCTTACCAGATGCAGCCAACTCAGCATCAGCCAGCAATTGGGTAAGCGGAGTGTCAGCAATCTCAGCGCGAGCCAGTCTCGATGACGGCAAGCCATCTTGTTGCAACTGCAAAAAGTCAGCCTCACTCAACCCGGACAACTCATCACTAAACAACGCCTGCGTGATTCGCTGGGCAGCAGACAAACCAGCATCACCATGAACAAGCCCTGTAACCTCTTCCGCAAGGATTCGCTGAGCCTCCGGCTTAGCTTGACGCGCAGCATCCTCAGCTTCGATAGCTGCAATCTCTGCAACAGTCAAAAAGGTGAAGTAACGAAGAAACTTGTAAGCATCCGCATCTGCAGTATTGAGCCAGAATTGATAGAAGGCATAAGGAGAGGTCTTGGCAGCATCCAACCAGACCGTACCAGTTTCCGTTTTGCCGAATTTGGTACCGTCAGACTTGGTGACCAATGGCATCGTCAGGCCAAACACCTGCGAGCCGTGCATACGACGAGTCAGATCAATACCCCCAGTGATATTGCCCCACTGATCGCTACCACCAATTTGCAAAGTACAGCTGTTGCGGGCATAGAGCTCGGAGAAGTCGTAAGATTGCAGCAGCATATAAGTGAATTCAGTAAAGGAAATCCCCTCACCTTCACGTTCAATACGCTGCTTTACCGACTCCTTGTTAATCATGTTATTAACAGAGAAGTGCTTACCCACATCACGCAAGAAACTCAGCACATCAATCTTGCCAACCCAATCAAGATTATTAACAACCTCAGCCGAATTATTTCCAGCCTCGAAATCAATAAACTGGCTCACCTGGCTTTTCAGTTTACCCACCCAAGATGCAACAATATCCGGGGTATTAAGCTTACGCTCCTGAGTCTTAAAGCTGGGATCACCAATCAAACCAGTAGCACCACCAACCAAGGCAATCGGCTTATGTCCCGCCAACTGGAAACGCTTCAACATCAATAAGGGCACCAGACTGCCTATATGAAGACTGTCCGCTGTTGGATCAAAACCACAATAAAGGGTGCGACTACCAGAGTTCAGGTGCTCAACAATAGCCTCACCACCTGTCATTTGGGCAATAAGCCCACGATCCTGCAACTCTTGCAGAAAATTTGTGTCAATTGCTGTCATAACGCACCAACCACGCCTGTTAATTGTGTTTCGATTTGGGACAAAAAGGCGGCCAAGATACCGCATCTCGCTTCAATTTCAAGGCTAAAGCAAAGACTTGTTGCAATGAGATGAAATTTTGGGGTGTTAAGGGCATTTTTTTCTGCTATAAATGCTCTTTCTTGGATCACATTTCTCTATAAAGAAAGACGACATTCTTATGCCGC
>JAGKWY010000138.1 GCA_021151625.1 Gammaproteobacteria bacterium
CACGACCAATAATAGACCGCCGTCTAAAATTGCGGGCTTATCATAGCCGAAACCGCGCAAAAATTCTGTACGGCTGCGTTCCATGTACTTCAGATAATTCACGTAGTACACAATGCCGCCAGCATCTGTATCTTCTATATACACTCTTACCGGGATGCTAAAAGGCTGCATAACGCCAATAATTCCTTACTCATTGGTTCATTCAGTTGAATCTTGCAGTCGCTTGGGCACCGGCACACCAAAATACAAATAGGCATTATTGGTTAAAATTCGACCGCGCGGAGTGCGCGCCATAAAACCCTGCTGTATCAGATAGGGCTCTATAACATCTTCAATAGTTCCACGATCCTCACTAATTGCCGCGGCCAAACTTTCCACACCTACCGGGCCACCATCAAAATTGTGCAGCATGGCCATTAATAAACGACGATCCATATGATCGAAACCGCGCTCATCTACATTGAGCATATTCAGTGCACTATCAGCCATCTTTGCAGTAACAGTGCCATCGCCCTTCATCTCGGCATAATCGCGCACGCGGCGCAGTAAACGGTTGGCGATACGCGGAGTGCCGCGCGAACGTTTTGCCACTTCGCCAGCACCTTCATAATCCATTTTCACCCCCAGCAGCGCCGCTGAACGCGCGACAATGTGGGTGAGATCGGCGACATTATAAAACTCCAGACGCTGAACAATACCAAAACGGTCACGCAATGGTGATGTCAGCAACCCCGCACGAGTTGTTGCACCAACCAAAGTAAATTGCGGCAAATCCAGTTTGATTGAGCGCGCCGCCGGACCTTCGCCAATCATAATATCCAGCTGAAAATCCTCCATTGCCGGGTAGAGAATTTCCTCCACCACCGGACTTAAACGATGGATCTCATCGATAAATAACACATCACCCGGTTCAAGATTGGTGAGCAACGCTGCCAAATCACCCGCTTTCTCTAACACTGGGCCAGATGTGCTTTTAAGCGAAACATTCATTTCGTTGGCGATAATATTGGCCAGTGTGGTTTTGCCTAAACCCGGCGGCCCAAAGACCAAAGTATGATCCAGCGCTTCATTGCGCTTTTTGGCGGCGCCAATAAAAATTTCCATCTGCTCACGCACCGCTGGCTGGCCGACATAATCGGCGAGAAATTTCGGGCGCACCGTGCGGTCAAGGTGATCCTCACGCTCTTTGGCGGTGGGGGCAATCAGGCGATCAGTTTCAATCATGTGGATTTAACCCCGTAAGTTTGAAGCTTGTGGCTAACACTGTGGACAAAAACTAGCCTGCAATACTGCGCAGGGCGATACGAATCAACTCTTCACTTTTTGCATCCGGCTTTTGTTTGCTGGCCAGGGAGACCATTTTCGCCGCTTCAACCGGCTTGTAACCCAGAGCAATCAACGCACTTTCTGCTTCAGCAAACACATCGTTATCGGTAGCAATACTTTGGATCTCACTGTGCGCCAACATATCGCCCTGGGGCATATCCCAGTTTTTCAATCGATCGCGCAATTCAATGACCAAACGCTCGGCAGTCTTTTTGCCGATTCCAGGGACTTTGGTCAGCGCATTAATATTGTCATCGCGAACACAGCGAGCGATATCGTCTGCTTCCATACCCGATAAAATCGCAATCGCCAATTTGGGGCCTACGCCATTCACCTTGATCAGGGTGCGGAACAGCGAACGGTCACGCTGTTCGCTAAAACCAAATAATTGGTGCAGATTTTCAGTGATCGATAAATGGGTATGCAACACCACTTCCTGCCCCAGGCCCGGCAGGCGATAAAAGGTAGTCATGGGCGCCTGAAGTTCATAACCAACGCCGTTTACATCCAGCAGCAAATAAGGTGGCTGCTTTTCCAGAAGAGTTCCGCGCAAACGTCCGATCATAGGTTTGGTTTTCCATCGCAGCCATGTGTGGCTTTTTATAAATTTACTGTTTTTATAGACAGTGCTTTGCCGGGCATTGTAAAGGAGTTTAGTCGCAAGAGTCACCCATGCCAGCAACGGCATCGGAAATATTCCTGTTCTGGTGCCATACTTGCTTCAGGTTGTCTACGAACGACTTTACGAGAAGACCTTGTTGAACCCAAAAGGTGGACAAAGCTATGTTTTCTTCTCGCGATTTTGCCGCATTCCACACTTTGGATGACTGGCGTCGCACCATTAGCGATCACTATCTGATCGATGAGACTAGTTACCTCAGCGAATTGATTCGCTGGCTGGATCAAGACGAAGCGTATATCCAACAGATTAGCCAGCAAACCCTCGCCTTCCTGACCCACTGGAAAAACTCATCCTCCGACCACAACGACTGGCCGCAAGAATTTCTGCAGGCCTACGGGCTAAACACCCGCGAAGGCGTAGTGTTGATGTGCCTGGCTGAATCCCTGGTACGCATTCCCGATAAAACATCTGCCCGTGCGTTTATTGTCGATAAGTTGGCTTCCGCCCATTGGCAGGATCGACTGGGCGAAGAGCAACCCTGGATGATTAACGCCGCCACCTGGGGATTAGTCTGGGGTGAGCGATTACTGGAGCCAGTAGATAGTGCTGGTATTTTGCAGAGCCTGATGCGCCGCCTGGGTGAACCAGTGATTCACGCCGCGCTGGAAAAGGCATTACTCTGGCTGGCAGATACTTTTGTATTTGCCCCCGATATGGATTCAGCACTGGAGCGTGCCCATTCCATCAATCGCAAAGAACCAGAGTTACGCTGGCATTATTCATTTGATTTGTTAGGTGAAGCCGCAATTACTCATTCGGTCGCACAACAATTCCAACACAATTATTTTTCTGCCCTTGCGCAGCTCGCACAAACCAATCACAAGAATCGTTACAGCTTGTCGATTAAATTAAGTGCGTTGCACCCACGCTATGAAGCAATGCAACAACCACAAGTTGTTGCCGATTTAATTGGAACTGACAACAACCCGGGAATTTTGGTGCAACTGGCGCAACAAGCGCGCGCTGGAAATATTCCGCTAACGATTGACGCAGAAGAGTCCGAGCGACTCGAACTTTCACTGGTACTTATTGAAGCCTGTTTGCGCCACACATCACTACAAGGTTGGAATGGATTGGGATTAGCCGTACAAGCCTATTCAAAACGCGCATTGCCCGTGCTGGGTTTTCTCGATCAGCTCGCCGATGAACTGAAAATAAAAATAAATGTTCGTTTAGTAAAAGGCGCCTATTGGGATAGTGAAATTCACTGGGCACAACGTGCGGGCCTGAGCGGTTACCCGGTATTTACCGCAAAAGCAGCAACCGATATTTCCTACCTGGCCTGTGCAAAATTTTTATTGCACAGCCGCCATTTGCAGCCGCAATTTGCAACCCACAATGCAGTAACCATGTGCAGCCTGATTGCCATGGCGCAAGGTAAACCACTTGAGTTCCAGCGCTTACAGGGGATGGGCGAATCGTTATATCGTCAACTGTTGATTGAACATCCACAAACTCATTGCAGAATTTATTCCCCCGTTGGCCAATACGCCGAATTGTTGCCCTATCTGGTGCGAAGGCTGTTAGAAAATGGAGCGAACAGTTCTTTTATCAATCAACTCAATCGTAAAGACTTTTCACTGGCAGATTTGGTCATGCATCCGCTCGGAAAACAGGAAGAGTATTCGCAACGGCTACCCCTTCCCGGCGAATTATTTCTTCATGCTGATTTCAAAAAATCCCGCAGTAATTCTCAGGGTTTTAATGTGCAAATTGCCAAGCAACGGGAGCAACTCATGGAGGCCATCAAGCCCTGGTTAAATCACCAATGGAGCGCCTATCCTATTATTGGCGGTCACTATGTAAAAACAGGTTCAGTCAAAAAAAACGTGAATCCTGCAAACAACATTGAACCCATAGGCAGCTGCCTGCAAGCCACTACAGAAAATGCAAAAGCGGCAATCCAGCAAGCTGCAGAGTTTTCATCGCGCTGGCGGCAGTATCCGGTAAATGACAAAGCCGCATTAATGGACAAAGCGGGTAATTTGTTTGAAGAACACCGCGCAGAACTTATTGCGCTACTCATGCGCGAAGCGGGTAAAACACTGAGCGATGCGATTGATGAAGTGCGCGAAGCCGTAGATTTTTGTCACTACTACGCGCAGCAAGCGCGTGAACAACTCGCCAACCCTCTGCCCTTACCTGGCCCTACCGGCGAACAAAATCAATTACTGTTAGAGGGCCGTGGAATTTTTGTGTGCATCTCGCCGTGGAATTTTCCTTTGGCGATTTTTACCGGCCAGATAATTGCTGCGCTGGTCGCGGGAAATACGGTGTTGGCCAAACCGGCGCGACAAACTTGTTTAATTGCCTTCCGTGCAATCGAGTTAATACTCGCTGCGGGAATTCCTCCCACCGCTTTGTATTTTTTACCTGGCTCCAGCAGTGAACTTAGCCCCATTTTGACCGGTGATGCACGCATTGAGGGCATTGCATTTACCGGTTCAACCCAAAGTGCCTGGACGATTAATCGCGCATTAGCGGCACGCGATTCCAGTATTGCCAATTTAATTGCCGAAACCGGCGGTCAAAATGCATTGATTGCCGATTCAACCTGCCTGCCCGAGCAATTGGTAAAAGATGTTATCCGTTCAGCCTTTGGTAGCGCAGGCCAACGCTGCTCCGCGCTACGGGTTTTGTTTGTACAGGAGGAAATTGCAGAGCGAGTGATTGAATTACTCAAGGGCACCATGGCCTGTTTAATACTGGGTGACCCGCGCGAAACCCGCACAGATATTGGCCCGGTGATCGATAATTACGAGCAACAAAAATTGCTCGCGCATATTAATCAGGCAAAAAACGAAGACCGCTTAATTGCGCAAACGCCTTTACCTGTTGAATTGGAACAAGGCAGTTTTGTTGCACCAACCTTATTGGAGATTCACAGTATCGACGAATTACAGGAAGAACATTTCGGGCCGATTTGCCATTTAATCCGCTTCCGCATTCAAGAGTTGGATAAGGTTATTGCGAGTATTAATCGCACCGGTTTTGGACTGACATTGGGAATTCACACACGCAATGAAACAATCGGCCAGAAAATTGCTCGGGAAATAAATGTGGGCAATGTGTATATCAATCGCAATATGGTCGGTGCGGTGGTGGGCGTACAACCCTTTGGTGGTTGCGGCCTTTCCGGCACCGGCCCCAAAGCGGGTGGGCCTCATTATTTACTGCGCTTTGTACGCGAGAAAACCATCAGCAATTATTTGGCTGCGGTAGGCGGCAATATCCAATTGCTAACACAAAAGCCCTCACACGACTAACCTGGATAACACATGTTAGCGAGAGGAGTTATGACTACAGACATCAAGTGGTACGAGTGGAACCCCGGCCTGCATAATGGCGACTTGCAATTGCAGGAGGTAATTGCAACCCTGCCAGCCGCCAACCCGGAGGATATTCCCTGGCTCGTGCGTTTATTTGAAAACCCGGCCAGCCCCGTCGCCTTTCCCGGTGCAATAAACCTCACTCGCCACGATGCACTGCACGTATTACTTGGGCGCGGCCTGCGCAATCAGGATGAAGCCTTTGTAATCGGCTTTACTATGGGCACCAGCGATCATATCCATCGCTGGCAAATTCATTTTTTCCGTTGGATTATCACCCACCTCTACCCTGTTCCCTATCAATTTTGCAGGCAGGATTTAATCGCATTTGATTTGGGATTTAATTTTGGCCAAGCCATTCCGGTACGCAACCTGGGCCATTATCCCTTTGAAAAATATGCAACAGTGACGGTAGATGAGCTGCGTCATCGATTGGGAATTAATGCAGCAAAATTGCATGCAATCTATCGCTTTGAATCGCTCTTAATCGCCAACAGTCGCGCAAGCCATAGATTGGATACAGATGATAAACCCCAGGCAGCGCGCTGGAGTTAAGCGGAGATTTAAACTAGACAATCCGCCCACGACGGAAACTGGATGAACCCGCCATGCGGATTAAATGATCGCGCGTATTGGCGTGGCACAGTGCCACCGCCAGCGCATCGGCAGCGTCTTCTTGCGGTGATGCAGGCAACCGCAATAAAGTCTTCACCATATGTTGCACCTGCAGTTTATCGGCAGCACCATTACCCACCACCGATTGTTTTACCTTGCGCGCTTCGTATTCCGATACCGGAACATTTTGCGCCGTCGCCGCCACAATCGCAGCACCGCGTGCTTGACCAAGCTTTAAAGCAGATGCAGCATTCTTGGCCATAAACACCTGCTCAATGGCCATTTCCTGCGGGCAATACTGCTCGATAATTTGCGTCAGCGAATCAAAAATCACTTTCAGGCGCGCGGGTAATTCATCCGCATCTTTCATCCGGATCACACCGCTGGTGACATATTCCGATTTACTGCCAATGACGTTGATAATGCCAAAGCCAGTTTTGCGGGAGCCGGGGTCAATGCCGAGGATAAGCGCCATAGGTTGTATCTTTATACAGTAGTTATGACGCAGTGTTGCATGAGACTTAAGGGGACGCAAGCGAGATTTTTAACTGCCGGCCAACAAAGGCCAGCTATCGCACGAGTTTTTAGCGGGTTAGAAATCGGCTTCAAGTTGCAGGTTTATACGCTGACCATCAGGAAAAGTAACAATCATAGAAGCAGGTTCTCTGTCCGCAACTTGCATTCCCGGGTTCGAAAATAAGCGGTATTCATTTTCAACAAAATTATAAATTTTGGTTGTGATGAGTAAATGCTCGCCCTGGCGCTGGGTGTTAAAAACCATGCGAAACTGATTGTCCAGCTCAATTTCACTTTCCTTGCCTATCTCATTCAATAACATCATGTCGGAATACACCTTGTCAGGCGTTTCGATAGACAAACTTACCATCACCTGTTCGGCCACCGCATTGGACCACCACCCCAAGGCGACTATTGTTGATCCCAGTAAACCAATCGCTCCCCATAATTTATAGCGCAAGGGTTTTGCATGAATTGGTTGATCAGCAACAACCGGGGGTTGTATTAAAACAACCAATTCCAAATTCAACGCCGCCGCCAATGCGCCAGCCGATTCCATAGAGGCATCACCGGTACGTTCAATCCGCTGTACCGTGCGCATACTTAAATCGGCAACTTCGGCCAGATGGCTTTGGGTCCAGGCGCGCAGTTCGCGCTCGCGGCGCAATGTTTCTTTATTGATTTTCATATCCATGATTTTCACCTCACTATGTGTAAAAGCCGCCAGATTTCGCTAACTCAATCGTTTTGTATACGACAGCAATGCGACATGGCGGCTTTTTATACTAGTGAGAGGCTAGTTAACCTAATTGCTCCATAATTTCTTCCGCAATATCCGCATTGGTGTAGACGTTTTGAACATCATCCAGGTCTTCGAGTGCATCAACTAATGCAAGGATTTTTTCAGCAGCTTCTTTATCAAGGCTAACGGTGAGTGATGGAATTTGCGTAATTTCGGATTCTGCTTCACGCAAGCCGGCACTGGCCAAGGCATCTTTGACGCGGAAGAAATCTTCGAACGCGGTCATCACATCAGCAGAGCCGTCATCATTGATAACCACATCATCAGCACCGGCTTCCAGCGCCGCTTCCATTAATGCATCTTCATTGATACCCGGCGCAAAACTGATTTGGCCTTTACGCGCAAACAAATAGGAAACAGAACCACTGGTGCCGAGGTTACCGCCTTTTTTATCGAACGCGTGACGCACATCGCCAGCAGTGCGGTTACGATTGTCAGTCATGCACTCAACAATAAATGCCACACCGTTTACGCCGTAACCTTCGTAGGTTAACTCTTCGTAAGCTTCAGATTCGCCAGTGCCTGCGCCGCGTGCAATCGCTCGCTCAACTACGTCTTTTTTGAGATTGTTCAGATAGGCTTTTTCAACCGCCGCCCGCAAGCGCGGGTTATCCGCCGGATTGGGGCCGCCTTTTGCGGCAACAGTTAATTCGCGAATAATTTTGGTGAAAACTTTAGTCCGCTTGGCATCCTGGCGCGCTTTGCGGTGTTTCATGTTAGCCCATTTGGAATGTCCGGCCATTTAGCTGCTCCAATAGATCTATTTATTGAACTTAAAACCAAGTGCCACTAACCCGGTTTGCCAGCGGGATTGGTTTTTTCAAAACGCATAAATAAAAAAGGTGGGCATTGCCCAC
>JAGKWY010000139.1 GCA_021151625.1 Gammaproteobacteria bacterium
CCAGTGCAGGAGTAACAGCGCTCATGGTTAATTCCTCAAATAAAAGTGTTCGAATTCAAGTTAAAAAAGGGGGCCAAGCCCCCTCTTCCGACAACCCTGAGCGCGAAGCTAGCAGGGCTATATTGTCGTTTAATTACTGCGGTCGCTAAAATTACTCAGCAGAACCTTCAGCAGCAACATACTCATCTTTGTTTGGTACAGATGAAGCAGACTTGGAACCTTCCAGGCACGCATCAGCAATTGCAGATACATACAACTTGATCGCACGGATGGCGTCGTCGTTGCCAGGAATTACGTAGTCAACACCTTCAGGGTTGCTGTTGGTATCAACGATACCGATAACAGGAATACCCAGCTTGTTAGCTTCTTGAATGGCAATGCGCTCGTGATCAACGTCAATTACGAACATTGCATCAGGCAAACCAGCGATGTTTTTGATACCACCGATAGAGCGCTCCAGCTTCTCCATATCACGGCTGCGCATCAGCGCTTCTTTCTTGGTCAATTTCAAGAAAGTACCGTCCTGGCTTTGAGCAGTCAGGTCAGACAGACGACGGATAGAAGCACGAATGGTTTTGTAGTTGGTGAGCATACCGCCCAACCAACGATGGCTAACGTATGGTTGACCAGCGCGTTCAGCTTGCTCTTTGATGGTCTTTTGCGCAGCGCGCTTGGTACCAACAAACAGGATTTTTTTCTTTTGTGAAGCCAGTTGAGTGATCAACGCCAGAGCTTCATTGAACGCTGGAACAGTGTGCTCCAGGTTGATGATATGAATCTTGTTACGCGCACCGAAGATGTACTTACCCATCTTTGGGTTCCAGTAACGGGTTTGGTGACCGAAGTGGACACCGGCAGACAACATGTCGCGCATGCTTACTTGTGGCATTTTAGTATTCCTACTGGGTTAGGCCTCCATACACCCCGCTAAGAGGCGCGCTTTATACCATAAAAAATCCACCAGATAAACCTAAATCCCTTGTCGCTGCTGTATTTTGGCAAATGTAAGGAACTGCATATCCCTCTAGGCTGCGCCCCAATCAACTTGTACACTAGTTAAGTCGACTCACAGAAACTCCCGAGAGCTCATCATGAAAGAAACCTGGCGTTGGTTTGGCCCCAAAGATACCGTTAGCCTGCAGAACATCGCCCAAGCCGGCGCAACCGGCATTGTGACTTCGCTCCATCATATTCCCACCGGTGCTGCCTGGCCCATGGCCGACATCCTGGAGCGCAAAAAACTCATTGAGGATCATGGACTTGAATGGGCTGTAATCGAAAGCATCCCACTCCATAACGATATCAAAACCCGCACCGGCAACTTCCAGCAATACATCGACAACTACAAAGAATCGCTGCGCAATGTGGGCGCCGCAGGCGTTCGCGATGTCTGCTACAACTTTATGCCTGTGGTGGACTGGACCCGCACCAACCTGAACTACACACTACCCAACAACGCCCGCGCCCTGCGTTTTGAGATGAGCGACTTCGCCGCTTACGATGTTTATATCTTGCAGCGCCCCGGTGCGGAACAATCCTATCGCCCTGACGTACTCGCGAAAGCCAAGGCACGCCTGGATGCTATGAGCACGGAAGAAAAGACCCTGCTGGAAAAAAATATCATTGCCGGATTGCCTGGCGGCGAAGGCTCCTATGACCGCGAAGGCATTCGCGCCGCTATCGACCTGTTTATTAAAATGGGCGATGAAGGCATGCGCGCCAACCTGTTTGCCTTTTTGCGCGAAGTGATCCCGGTGGCCGAAGAGGCCGGAGTGCGTATGGCCATCCACCCGGATGACCCACCTTTCTCACTCTTTGGTTTGCCGCGTGTAGTATCCACTGCGGATGATGCCCGCGCCTTGCTGAATGCCGTACCCAGCCCTGCTAACGGATTGACGCTTTGCGCCGGTTCTTATGGTGCCCGCTGTGACAACGATCTGGTCGCTATGGCGCGTGAGTTTGGCGAACGTATCTACTTCGTGCACCTGCGCAATATCAAGCGTGAAGAAGACGGCTCCTTCTTTGAGTCCGACCATCTGGATGGCGACAACGATATGGTTGGCTTGATTGAAGCCTTATTAGATGAGGAAGACCGTCGCAAAAAAGCAGGCGCGGCGCTGCCACCAATCGCCATGCGCCCTGACCACGGCCATTTAATGGGCGATGAAATTGGCAAGGCAGGCATCAACCCTGGCTACTCTTATGCAGGCCGCATGAAAGGCCTGGCGGAGCTGCGCGGGGTAATTCATGCGCTCACCAGTTTGCGTCGTCGCACTGCCTGATCCAATATTCACCATCATTTCGGGGGAGGCAGCTCCCCCAACACCCACCGCACCAAATCCTCCGCAAAAGAATTCCCGCTTGATCTATTGACCCAATAGAGGATTGATCTTGGGCAAACAGGGCAGGAATCGTTTAGAATGCAGCATATTTTCAATCACAGTCGAGATTGCCTGAATTCATGTCAGTTACTATCAAAACCCCGGAAGAAATCGAAAAAATGCGCATCGCCGGCCGCATGGCTGCTGAAGTGCTGGAAATGATTGGCCAGTATGTTCAACCCGGCGTAACCACTGCCGAGCTGGATAAAATCTGTCACGATCACATTGTCAATGTACAAAAAGCCATTCCCGCCTGCCTTGGCTATCGCGGTTTTCCAAAATCGATTTGCACCTCAGTCAATCAGGTTGTCTGCCACGGTATACCTTCAGACAAGAAAGTGCTCAAGTCAGGTGACATTATTAATATTGATGTCACGGTGATTTATGAGGGTTACCACGGCGATACCAGCGCTATGTATTTTGTAGGTACTCCTGCACCGCACGCGGAGCGTTTGGTAAAAGTGACCCAGGATTGTATGTACAAGGCAATCCAGTTAGTAAAACCCGGCTGTCGTTTGGGCGATATAGGTCACGTCATTCAGGAATATGCCGAAGCCAATTACTATTCGGTGGTACGCGAATATTGCGGCCATGGTATTGGCAAAGTATTCCATGAAGATCCGCAAATTCTGCACTACGGCCGCCCTGGCACCGGCATGGAATTAAAAGAAGGCATGTGCTTTACCATTGAACCCATGATTAACGCCGGTAAGCCACATACCAAATTAAAAAGTGATGGCTGGACGGTAGAAACCAAAGATGGTCGTCTCTCCGCACAGTGGGAGCACACCATGATTGTCACCAAAGACGGTGTAGAGGTATTCACCGCTCGCGCTGGCGAAGTTTTCAATTAATGGCAATTAACGATTGGGTTGCGCGCGTGCTGGGCAAGCGCGCAACACCTGTTATTACTCCACCACCACAGCCTCAGGAATCCGGTAAACCCATGTCGATGTCTGCAGTGCCCTATTTTGAACGGCCATTATTTTTCTTTGACCAAAGTCGTTTCCGCCGCGCACTCGCTGAAAAGCCGATTATTACCGTATTTAAAGATGCAATTAATGCAGCAAGTACACAGGCCAATCGCCGCTTCATTGAAGGTGAGGATATTCGCGCACTGGTGTATGAACGCGCACTATTTATCGATTGCGTGTTGCACTACGCGTGGCATCAATTCACATGGCCAGACAGTATCAGCCTGGAAGCTGTGGGTGGTTACGGGCGCGGCGAGCTGCACCCGGGTTCCGACATAGATTTATTAATCCTGCATCGCCCCGAAGTCTTTGAGCGCTGCAAAGAAAATATCGAAAAATTTCTCACACTGCTGTGGGACATAGGTTTGGAAATCGGCAGCAGTGTTCGCACCGTAAAGCAAACTATTGAAATTGCCCGTACCGATATTACCGTTGCCACCAACATCATGGAATCGCGCACACTGGTGGGTGATCCGTCACTGCGCATGGAATTAGTGCAGGCCTCAGCGCCAGATAAAATCTGGTCGGTCGAAGAATTTTTTCGTGCGAAATATCAGGAACAGCAAGAACGCCATAAAAAATACAACGACACCGAGTACAACCTGGAACCCAATATCAAAAATGCGCCCGGTGGTTTGCGCGATATCCAAACCATCAGCTGGGTAACCAAACGTTATTTTGGTGTGCGCACCCTAAAACAATTGGAAGGCAAAGGCTTTTTTACCGACGAAGAGTTTTCCCTGCTCAACTCCGGCGAAGAATATTTATGGCGCGTGCGCTATGCATTACACATGGTCGCCAAACGCGCCGAAGAAAGATTGCTATTTGACTACCAGCGCGAAATCGCGAAGTTCTTTGGCTATACCGACAGCCATGAGGGGCTGGCAGTCGAGCAGTTCATGCACAAGTACTATCGCACTGTACTGGCATTACGCGAATTAAATGATGTGGTTTTGCAATTTCTGTCTGAAGCAATTTTGCAAAAAGGCAAAACCAAAAGTGTGGTTTCGATTAATGAGCGTTTCCAGTTACGCGATAATTTTATCGAAGCAACTCACACCTACGTATTTGAAGAAAACCCGTCAGCACTGCTGGAAATGTTTGTGCTTATGGCACAAAACCCGCAAATTGTTGGTGTGCGCGCCTCCACCATTCGCTGGATTCGCGAGAGCCGCCATTTAATCGATGACAACTTCCGCACCAATCCAAAGAACACCCAGCTTTTTATTAAGCTATTGCAACAACCCGCCGGTTTGGTTGAGCAATTAAAGCGCATGTCACGCTACGGCATTCTCGGTTTGTACCTACCAGAATTTGGTCAGGTTACCGGCCAGATGCAACACGATTTATTTCACATCTACACTGTGGATGCACACACACTGAAAGTGGTGCAGAACATGTGTAACTTTTTACTGCCGTCGGCAAAAGAAGATTTCCCCGTAGCTGCGCACATTATGACGCGCCTGCCCAAACTGGAACTGCTTTACATCTCTGGCTTGTATCACGATATCGGCAAGGGTCGCGGCGGTGATCACTCTACTCTGGGCGCCGTAGATGCCGAAGAGTTTTGTGCGCGCCACGGCATATCCCCGCGCGAAACACGCCTGATCTGCTGGCTGGTAGAAAAGCATTTGTTGATGTCGCAAGTATCACAAAAGCAGGATATTTCCGACCCGGAAGTGATCCATAAATTTGCACTGACCGTTGGCGACCAGTTACACCTGGATTATTTGTATTGTTTAACAGTGGCCGATATTAACGGCACCAATAAAGAATTATGGAACACCTGGCGCGCCAGCTTATTGCGTCAACTTTATTTGGATACTCGTCGCGCCCTGCGCCGCGGTCTGGAAAATAATGTCGACAAACACGACTTAATTGAAGAGACCCAGCAAGCGGCCATCCGCAAACTTGCACGCAAAGGTTTAAGCAAAGAGCAAGTGCTAGCACTCTGGGGCGATATGGGTGATGACTATTTCCTGCGCGAAAACTTTGTCGATATTGCCTGGCACACCGAAGCCATTGCTGCACGCGCCGACAACAAACCATTAATCCTGATTAAAAAAACCACCAGCAAAGAGTTAGCGGGTGCAACACAAATTTTCGTCTATAGCCAAAACCAGAAGAATGTGTTTGTTGCTGCAGCTACAGCCTTAAGTCAGTTAAACCTGAGTATTCAGGACGCCAAGATTTACAGCTCAAAATCCGGTTACACCATAGACACTTTCTTTGTACTTAATGAAGATGGAAAACCACTGGGCAACAATGCAACCCTGCTTAAGCAAATCCAGAAAGCGCTACTGGAAGAGTTGAGTCTGGTCGATAACTATCGCGATGTCATTGGCCGCCGTACTCCGCGCCGCCTGAAATACTTTGCATCGCCCACGCGCACATCACTCAGCACCGACACCATTCGCAATTGCAGCGTACTGGAAGTTATCAGCCCTGACCGCCCTGGCCTGCTCGCCTGTATTGGTCGCATATTTATGGATTTCGATATCCAACTGCTCAACGCCAAAATCGCCACCCTCGGCGAACGTGTTGAAGATATGTTTTTTATCGCCGACAGCGAAGGCAAACCTTTAAGTGATGCATCTGTGTGCGAAAAGTTGCAGCAAGAAATTCGCGAGCAACTGGACAAGCGTGTCGACAAACTTTAACTGAACCAGACCTTCATAGAATTAGATGGCAATCATGAACCCGGATTTAAACCTGTTACATCCATACCCGTTTGAAAAACTGGCTGCGCTCAAAGCGGCGGTCAGTGCTCCTGCACACCTGAAAGACATTATGCTTTCTATTGGCGAACCCAAACACGAACCGCCTGCATTTGTATTGGAAACACTGGTTAGCAACTTAGCGAAATTATCCAACTACCCCACCACCAAAGGCTTACCCGAATTGCGCGAAGCTATTGCAGCCTGGGCCAGCAAACGTTTCCAATTAAATACAGGGACCTTTACTGCCGATAAGCACGTTCTGCCAGTTAACGGAACGCGCGAAGCACTGTTTGCATTTGCACAGGCCATTGTCGATCGCAGCAAGCCTGATCCGCTGATTGTGTCACCCAACCCGTTTTATCAAATCTATGAAGGCGCAGCACTGCTCTCTGGCGCACAACCTTATTTTTTAAATTGCACACCAGAGAATAATTTTATTCCGGATTTTGCTGCAATACCTGCCGACGTATGGCAACGCTGCCAGCTGTTATTTATTTGCTCGCCGGGAAACCCAACCGGTGCCGTAATGAGCACTACACAGTTAAAAGAACTGATTGCACTCGCAGACCAATACGATTTCGTAATTGCCTCCGATGAATGCTACTCCGAACTCTATTTTGACGAAGCCAATCCACCCGCCGGTTTATTGCAGGCCTGCGCGGAATTAGGTCGCGATGACTTTGCCCGTTGCGTGGTTTTTCATAGCTTATCCAAACGCTCAAACCTGCCGGGGTTGCGCTCAGGCTTTGTCGGCGGCGATGCAAAAATTCTGGAAAAATTCCTGCTCTACCGTACCTATCACGGTTGCGCCATGCCTGTACCAACCCAATTGGCAAGTGTCGCCGCATGGCAAGATGAACAGCATGTAATTGAAAATCGCACCGCGTATCGCCAAAAATTTGATGCAGTGCTGGATGTACTTGCAGGTGTATTACCCGTTGCCAAACCCGATGCCAGTTTTTATCTTTGGCCTCAAACACCCATCAAAGGTGAAGCTTTTGCGCAGCAGCTATTTGCCCAACAAAAAGTAACTGTGCTTCCTGGCAGCTATTTAGCACGCGAAGCCAACGGCATTAATCCGGGGGAGCATTATGTGCGTATGGCGCTGGTTGCTCCGCTGGCAGAATGTGTTGAAGCAGCCCAGCGTATTAAACAATTTGTACAATCGTTATAAGTTATGAATGCGGCAAAAAATTTAACCAAGGCGGAGCGCGTGACATTTATCCTGCAGCGTTTGCAGGATCTTTACCCGCAGCCCCCTATTCCGCTGCTACATAAAGATACTTATACACTGCTCATTGCTGTATTGCTTTCAGCCCAATGCACCGATGAGCGCGTAAACACCGTCACACCTGCGCTCTTTGCGTTAGCGGATAATCCTTTTGACATGGCCAAAGTACCGGTCGAAAAAATTCAGGAAATTATTCGCCCCTGCGGTTTATCGCCGCAAAAATCCAAAGCGATTTCGGTGTTATCGCAGATGCTGGTAAATGAGCACAACGGAATGGTACCGGAAGATTGGGATGCGCTGGAACGCCTGCCCGGTGTTGGCCACAAAACCGCAAGCGTAGTAATGAGCCAGGGTTTTGGGCACCCGGCATTTCCAGTGGATACCCATATACATCGGCTGGCGCAGCGTTGGGGCTTAACCGATGGCAAAAACGTAGTACAAACTGAAAAGGATTTAAAAAGATTATTCCCGGAATCAAGCTGGAATGCATTGCACTTGCAGATTATTTATTATGGCCGCGAATATTGCTCGGCACGCGGTTGCGATGGCACAGTCTGCGATATTTGCAAAACCTGTTATCCGAATCGTAAAAAACCAAAAATTGTATTGAAACCCTAGTATTTATTAACCAAAGGAAACATGTATGGAAACGTTCATAGGTTTGGAGACTTTTACTCTACGAGCATTGATGCTACTGGGAACCATCGGCGCAATTTTTTTATTTTTCTACAAGTTAAAATGCCTCATAGATCTTATGTCAAATGAGGAATTAGCTCAAAAAACCGACAACAGCAAACTGATATACGCGGGACTGATTACATTTATACCACTGGCAGCAGGTGCTTTTATCTACGAGTGGTGTGTAAATAAATTCCTGAGTAAATTTTACCTATTCGGATTAGTTTTAGTGCTGGTGCCAGCGACAATTATGTTTGTACACGCGCTGCCGCATCTGACTAATTTTGATCTTAACTTTTTAGATTGGTAATACGCAGATATCGACCTCATTATGATTACTCTTTACGGCATTAAAAATTGCGACACGGTAAAAAAAGCCCGCACTTGGCTTGAGCAAAACAATATCGCTTATCAATTTCACGACTTCCGTGCCGATGGTTTGGATAAGCAGCAGGTTAACAACTGGATCAGTGAATTAGGGCTGGAAACTCTCGTCAATAAACGCAGCACCACCTGGAAAGAATTGGATGAAGCTACGAAAAACCAATTTGATACTAATGCATTAGATGTTATTACTGAAAACCCCACATTGATCAAGCGTCCTTTATTAGATACCGGAAAGCAAAAACACGTCGGGTTTAAAGACGCAGAATACAGCAAGATTTTTAATTAATTATATTTGAATTAACGCAGGAACTATCATGACTCAACTCTACGCACTCGGTTTAGGTATAGG
>JAGKWY010000040.1 GCA_021151625.1 Gammaproteobacteria bacterium
TCCGCTCAGTTTTTAAGCGGAGTGATTCCGATAAAACCAGCCTTTATGGCGCAACGGCAAACAAGCGTAATCACAACACGTGTTTAATATTGGCCCCTATTGCATAGATTCCAAAGTCATACTCGCCCCTATGGCGGGTGTCACTGACCGGCCATTTCGCCAATTGTGCCGCTCGCTGGGTGCCGGTTTAGTGGTATCGGAAATGCTCACGGCAGACTCCAGCCTCTGGAGCAGTCGTAAAAGTAGCCTGCGCATGGATCACACTGGCGAAGTTGAGCCAATTGCAGTGCAAATTGCCGGCGGCGATCCGGAAATGATGGCGGAAGCGGCGCGTCTTAACGCTGCTAACGGTGCCCAGATTATTGATATCAATATGGGTTGCCCGGCCAAAAAAGTATGCAAGAAAGTCGCGGGATCGGCCCTGCTCAAAGACGAGCAACTCGTAACCGAAATTCTGCACGCCGTGGTGAACTCAGTGGACATTCCCGTCACATTGAAATTTCGCACCGGCTGGAGCAACGAACAACGCAACGCTGTGCGTATTGCACAGATTGCCGAAGCTGCAGGCATACAAGCCCTCGCACTTCACGGTCGCACTCGCGCTGATGCCTTTTTGGGGGATGCTGAGTACGACACCATCGCCAGCGTAGTTAACGCCGTGAGAATTCCGGTGTTTGCCAATGGCGATATAGATTCACCGCAAAAAGCCAAAGCTGTGTTGGATCACACAGGTGCCGCTGCAGTGATGATTGGGCGAGCCGCGCAAGGTCGCCCCTGGATCTTCCGGGAAATTGCGCATTACCTGCGTACCGGTGAGCAATTACCCGAACCATCCCTGGTGGAAGTCAGGGATATTTTATGTACCCATCTGTGTGAGCTGTACCGTTTTTATGGTGAGTTTATGGGGCCGCGTATCGCGCGCAAACATGCGAGCTGGTATTTGCAGACAGTCCCTGGCAGCGAAGTATTTCGCAAAACCTTTAACGCTATAGATAACGCAGAAGAACAACAAACCAGCATTCAAAATTTCTTTGAACAGCTGCTTACGAAAGAGGAAAAAGCCGCATGAATACCGCAACTTTCTTTGCTGAATCAACCCCAGCACAAGCTGCCAACCAACAACCCCCGTGCTGCACAAGTATTGGGCTTGAACCGTGGCACTCTGCGTAAAAAATTGAAGCAATACGGCCTGCTGTAATTTTTCCAGCGCCGCATGGCAACTAAAAAAGGGGTGGTAATTCGTTTCCACCCCTTTTGCTTTTTAGCAACGCTTATTTTTTGTATGCCCGTTTTCCGCTTTAACTTTCCACCTACAACTTTTACATCTACAGGAATTGTGTATGTCTACTTCTGATCTTGTTGCGGTAAAACGCGCCCTTATCAGTGTCTCGGATAAAACCGGTATTGTTGAATTTGCCCAAGCATTACATGCTCAAGGCGTAGAAATTTTATCAACCGGTGGCACCTTTAAATTACTCACCGATAACAAGATCCCTGCGATTGAAGTTTCTGACTACACCGGCTTCCCGGAAATGATGGACGGCCGCGTAAAAACCCTGCACCCAAAAGTACACGGTGGCATTTTGGGCCGTCGAGGAATTGATGAAGGCGTAATGTCACAACACGGCATCAATGCAATTGATATGGTGGTTGTGAATTTGTATCCGTTTGAAAAAACGGTCGCTAATAAAGATTGCTCATTGGAAGACGCTGTAGAAAATATTGATATTGGCGGCCCTACCATGGTCCGCGCAGCGGCAAAAAACCACGCGCATGTAAATATCGTGGTTAATGCTTCTGACTACGCCACTATTCTTGCAGAAATGAAAGCCAATAACGGCAGCACCTCATTAAAAACCCGTTTCGATTTAGCCATTAAAGCTTATGAACACACCGCGGCTTACGACGGCGCCATTGCCAATTATTTTGGTCGCTTGGTAGAAGGCGGCAGCGCTGATTTCCCGCGCACCTTCAACACCCAATTTATCAAAGCGCAAGAAATGCGTTACGGCGAAAACCCGCATCAAAAAGCGGCTTTCTACGTAGAAAAAAATCCACAAGAAGTGGGCATTGCTTCGGCAAAACAATTGCAAGGCAAAGAGCTGTCTTACAACAACGTTGCCGATACCGACGCCGCACTGGAAACCGTAAAATCATTTAGCGAACCTGCATGCGTTATTGTTAAACACGCAAACCCTTGCGGTGTTGCAGTAGCAGAATCGATTAAACACGCTTACGACCTGGCCTACTCTACCGACAGTGAATCCGCCTTCGGGGGCATCATTGCTTTCAACCGCGAACTGGATGCAGAAACTGCCAAAGCAATCGTTGAGCGTCAGTTCGTAGAAGTAATTATCGCACCAAGCGTTTCTGCAGAGGCTATCGAAGTTGTAAAAGCAAAACAAAACGTACGCTTGCTGGCAACTGGCGAGTGGAGTTCAGTTCGCGTCAAAGGTTTGGATTACAAACGCGTTAACGGTGGATTGTTAGTGCAAGATCGCGATGACGGTATCATCACCGAAAGCGATTTGAAAATTGTCACCAAGCGTGCACCAACTCCAGCAGAAATCCAGGATTTATTGTTCGCCTGGAAAGTTGCCAAGTTTGTAAAATCCAATGCGATTATTTATGCAAAACACCAACATACCATCGGTGTTGGTGCCGGCCAAATGAGCCGCGTAAATTCCGCGCGTATCGCTGCCATTAAAGCAGAACACGCAGACCTGCAAGTTGCCGGCTCCGTAATGGCTTCCGACGCTTTCTTCCCCTTCCGCGATGGCATTGATAACGCCGCTAAAGTGGGTATTGCTGCGGTAATCCAGCCCGGCGGCTCAATGCGCGATGCAGAAGTTATCGCAGCCGCCGACGAACACGGCATGGCCATGGTATTCACCGGTATGCGTCACTTTAGACATTAATAATTGCTTTTGTAGGTTGGTGGTGAGCTTGCGAACCCCAACAATGGTTACGGTTAGATGGTCATGTTGGGGATCGTTCCTCAGCCTACGCGGCGCGCCCCAACCTACATGAACACCTTAAAAAGATATCCAATTTATGAACGTATTAATTATTGGCAGCGGCGGACGTGAACATGCACTTGCATGGAAAGCTGCGCAAAGCACACAAGTTGAAAAAGTATTTGTTGCTCCAGGCAATGCAGGTACTGCACTGGAAGCAAAATTGGAAAACGTTGCTATCGACGTGTTGAATTTTGAAGCACTGGCAAATTTTGCTGAACAAAACAATGTTGGCCTCACCATTGTTGGCCCGGAAGTTCCACTGGTTGCCGGTGTGGTAGATTATTTTCAAGCGCGCAAATTATTGTGCTTCGGCCCGAGTAAAGGTGCAGCGCAATTGGAAGGCTCGAAAGCCTTTACTAAAGATTTCCTTGCACGCCACAAAATCCCTACTGCGGATTACCAAAATTTTATCGAAGTCGAACCTGCCCTCGCTTACCTGCGTGAGAAAGGTGCACCTATTGTGATTAAGGCCGACGGCCTCGCCGCCGGCAAAGGTGTAATTGTTGCTGAAACCCTGCAACAAGCAGAAGACGCTGTGCGCGATATGCTGTCCGGCAACGCCTTCGGTGATGCAGGTTGCCGCGTAGTTATTGAAGAATTTTTGGCTGGCGAAGAAGCCAGCTTTATTGTGATGGTCGATGGCAAAAATGTTTTGCCAATGGCGACCAGCCAGGATCACAAACGCGTAGGCGATGGCGACACCGGCCCCAACACTGGTGGTATGGGCGCTTACTCACCTGCGCCTGTAGTGACTCAAGCAGTACACGATCGCGTAATGAAAGAAATCATTTACCCAACAGTGAATGGCATGGCTGCCGAAGGTAATACCTACGTCGGCTTTTTGTATGCAGGCTTGATGATTGACGCAGCAGGCAATTCAAAAGTTATCGAATATAACTGTCGTTTTGGCGATCCGGAAACTCAACCGATTATGTTGCGTTTGCAATCAGATTTGGTGGGGCTGTGTTTAGCTGCACTAAAAGGTGATTTGGATAAAACCACAGCTGATTGGGATTCACGTGCATCTGTAGGTGTTGTGTTAGCCGCTGGTGGTTATCCCGATAGCTACAACAAGGGCGATGTAATTTCCGGTTTACCAACCACTGAAGTAGCTGGCGAAAAAGCTTTCCACGCTGGTACTGCACAAAAAGATGGCGACACTGTAACTAATGGTGGCCGTGTACTTTGCGCAACCGCCTTGGGCAACAGCGTTTCAGAAGCGCAACAACGCGCTTACAAGCTCGCCGAAAAAATTAGCTGGAACGGAATGTTTTATCGTAAGGATATTGCTTACCGTGCAATCGCACGCGAGCAATATTAGCATTTTTACGGGGGCATTTGTAAGGATTACAAATGCCCCTGACATTGTATTATTGTGAACTAAATACCACGCTTTTTACGAACTCCCTCGCCAAACTCTCGACCAAACCTTTCGCAAAACTCCCCGCCAGCAACTAGACTGAAAAGTATAAATTCATCCAGCTATGGTATTACGGAGGAGTTATGACATTACCATCCTGCGTTATTAAGGTATTCAATATCAGCATAGGGTTAGTAATATCTACCACTGCATGTGCCACCTCATTCCAAATACTTGAACAAAGCCCTGCCCATTTGGGTAAAGCCTTCGCAGGTACTGCATCGGATGTTTCAGACGCAAGCAGCGTTTACTTTAATCCCGCCGCCATGGGGGAATTAACCGACACTAATATCACCCTTGGTCTCAATTCCATTTTTACCCGTTCGGAATTTAATAACAGTAACTCCAACACCAACGGCATGCCCGGAAAAACAGATGAAACCGGCTATGTACCTAATTTTTATCTTACTCACTCCTTAGCTGAACGATTAACGTTTGGACTTGGTATTAATGCACCCTATGGTTTAGCCAGTAAATATGAAGACGATTGGATGGGGCGTTACCTTGCCACTCATAGCGAATTGAAGATCCTCAATATTAACGCCGCATTCGCTATGCAGTTAGGTGATAACTGGTCGCTGGGACTAGGTGTTGATTATCAACAGGCAGAGGTCACACTTGAAAGCAAAGTGGATTCAACCCTCGGTATAAATCCACGCCCGACAACCGATTCAAACGCGCGTATTGAAGGAAATGATGGCAGCCTGGTGGCTGATGTAAGTTTATATTTCCAACCCTCCGCACAAACGCAATTGGGCTTGGTGTGGCGACAAGGCGGTGAGTTTGACCTGAAAGGCAAAGCAGTATTTACTGTAAACGCAGCATGCAGCCCAGGCGCCGGTTATCCCACCGGAGCACCGCCAGCCCCCACCACAGGAACAATTTGTGCAGCAACACTAAATTCGCTAGCCGGTAACGCAACCGCACAATTGGATTTACCCGATACACTCACGCTGAGCGCATCCCATCAGCTCAATAAAAATTGGTACATACATTCCGACATTGCATGGACTCAATGGAGCAATATCCAAACAGTTGATGTAATTAACTCTGGGAATAATCGCACTGTGAGTCAATTGGAATTGGAGTACAAAGACACCATGCGCTATGCACTGGGTTTCAGTCACCAATCAATATCACCCTGGTCCTGGCGCTTTGGTATTGCATTTGATGAAGCGCCCCAGACAGACCCTTTATTAGTAAATCCGCGCATTCCGGATCAGGATCGCATTTGGTTTAGTGCTGGATTTAATTACGAATTTTCAAAAAGCCATTCACTCGATGTGGGTTATAGCCATATCAAGGTCGATAAAGCAAAAATCAATAATACTAACCCGCAAACAAAACACCATCTAGAAGGCGATTTTGATGCGGCTGTTAATATTCTTGGCATTCAGGGAAATTGGAAGTTTTAAAGACGTTGAACGATTTCATCACCGAACCAATAATTTATAAGAAAATCGGCGCATTATTTCATAAATTTCAACTTACAAAAGACAGCTTAATTAGGTTAATTAAGCTGTCCGCTTTGGTATTTATCAAATCAAGGATAACCAGCCAACTTTTCAATCATATCCTGCAAAGATTTATACGAAGCCAGTTTTTCTTCGATTGTTTTGAAGTTTTCATGACTCTTTTTAAACCAACGAGGATGACTTTTGACTAAGGCCAGCACTTCAGCTTTAGCCTCTTCAAAGGTGATCTGCTGTGGTTCCGATAACTCAAACTCAACCCATGTTCCGTAATCATCAAATGGACGCATAAATAATGTAAGTGGCGCCGTAATCAGATTACTCAGTAAAACATACCAATGAAAACTTCTTCTATACGACAACACTTTGAACTTTGTTGAATCAGAATCAACAATAGTAAGATTTTCATAGAGCTTTCTTTTAACACTTTCTATTGTTCTTTTCTGAAGCCTTATTTGATTATCTGTATGCTGTATAAATTTTTCATTATAAATCAACACCGGAAACTTTAATTGCCGCACTTGCAGCCTCCGCCAAATCCTGCACCTCACCTGCTGTACCACCAGCCGCTCCACCCGCAGCTTGACCTTGTTTATACCAGGAAGGTGTTCCATACCACCATTGTTGTGCAAAGTTGTATTTTTCTTGGCCCTCCCACTTCCCCGTCATCCTCCGATGATTACCCTTAGGCATAGGGTTTAAATTCAGCGGATGATTTATAAGGTACTCAGGTATTTTCTTATTAAAGAAGTTGTTAAATTTTCCATTTATTTCAATAAACCAATGATGCGCTTCCCATTTCTTTGCAGGTGCCACACCGGAATCGTTTATATATTTCCGATAACGTTGACTTACCGTTTTCCATTTTTTGCTCGATTCTTTCCATGTCATGTTTGAAACAGAATGCTTAAACGCATTCTTTGTGTAGGCCCTCCCAATCGAAGCACCCACACCGCTCACTGCTCCCATCGCTGCGCTCATACCCACTTGACTCCAATCAATGCTTTTAATCCCTTGACACGTCAGAAGGATCTTTAAAACGTAATGGATCACAACCGATGCATTCATAAATTACCAATACATCGGTTGTGATATTTATTGCATCATGGATAACCACCAATATTTTCAATCATATCCTGCAAAGACTTATAGGACGCTAAATCTTCTTCGATAGCATTTAAATTTTCATGACTTCTTTAACAGCCACAATCACCAACTTTACGAAAATAGGTAGTTTTCTTGTTTAAACAATCCAATTGAATTGGATAATTAATCATCAATACTAATTTTCGATAGCTCATCAACATACATATCTAATGTTGCATATGCCAAACGACTTTTCTGCAATTCCAAATCAAACGAATATACCGAGCAATTAGAATCACTTAAGTGAATAAAATAAACTTCCTCCCCTCCATCACCGCCGACAATAAATCGCTGTGGGGAAACCCACTCTTCATACCATGCCTGACGATTTCTCAATATTTTCCTTTTAGAGCCGTGTCGAATGAAGCGCATAATACTGCCCCACCTAGTTCCATCCTCTAAATCCGATATATCTCCAAAGTTCATTAAATAACCTGAGTTTTCTTCAATGATAGCTAGCGGATCGACGTATAAAGCGTATTCGTAAAGAATATTGCTCTTAAAAATGGGCGGCGAAAGCAATATCTCTTTATAAGCCAGAGGAAGCTTAATATTTAGAGTTTCCTCTATATTCAAAATATCCAAAATTTTCATTTAATTTTCCCTATCCAGGCATTTCGAAAATTTAATTTTAATTAAAATAAACACGCCGATTTAGTAATTATTAAATTTTGATGGACATTTCATTTTTCACATTCACAGCCCCATCCAAATCCAGCACCTGCTGCACCACCTGCAGTGCCTCCAGCGGCTTGACCTTGTTTATACCAAGATGGAGTTCCATACCACCAACGCTGGGCAACATTAAATTTATCCTTCTGCCCCCACCTCCCATGCATTCTACGATGCATATCAGTAGGCATAGGATGCAAATTCATTGGATGATTTTTGATATTGTCTGGTACATTAAAGAACTTGCTAAATTTGCTGTTTCGTTCAATAACCCAGTGATGGGCTTCCCATTTTTTTGCAGGTGCCGCACCAGATTTATTTATGTAGTTGCGATAGCGTGGACCCACCACATCCCAGTTCTTTTTTGAACCACGCCAAGTCATGTTTGAAACAGAATGCTTAAACGCATTCTTTGTGTAGGCTCGTCCAATCGAAGCACCCACACCGCCCACTGCTCCCATCGCTGCGCTCATACCCACTTGACTCCAATCAACGCATTTAAAATTTCCACCATTGGTGGATAGTTGGAATAACAAATCAATGCCACCACCCAATGCGGCACCAGGTAAACCAAATTCACCCGTTGGATCTACATAACCCGTTGGATTTCCATTCACATACGCATAGGTGTTAACACCGCCTTCCAAGCCAATCGGATCACTCTCGATATATCTTCCGATTGACGGATCATAATCCCGATAATAGTTGTAATACAGGCCGCTTTCATTATCGGCATATTGCCCTGGGAAACGGCTGACATGGTTGAGAGTAGAACCGGGAGCTAGCGTTAACTTTCCGAAAGGTTCGTAATCCGCCGACCACACCACATTTTTTGCAGCATTGGTGATGACTTGCGGCGTATTGAGATGATCGCTGTGGATGAAATACAAAGTGCCGTTATTAATGAGTGCAATTTGTTGGTCCTCCCAATAAATATACTCACGCAAAATAGCTCCAGTACTGTTAGCAACAGCCAGCAAGTGGCCATCTTCATCGTAGAAATAAATTTCGCGCGAACCGTCAGCAAGTGTTTTCACTGTACGCTGCCCTAAACCATCATAAACGTATTGGGTGGTAATGCCATTAACCTTGATACTGTCCATGCGATTGGCATTGTTAAAGGTCGCAGTTTGCACGCTGTTATCATCACCCGTGCGTTGCAGCATATTGCCCGCGCTGTCATAAATGAAATTGCGATTACCAGTACTGCGGATGATTTCACTTAAGCGATTACTGTTGGCGGGGTATGCGTAGGTATTCAGGACTCCATTGCGGGTTTCACTGGTGCGGTTGCCTACCGAGTCATAGGCGTAAGCTAGATTACCGTAGCTACCGCTGGCACTAACCAAACGATTCAGTCCATCGTAACCCAACGATTGATTTTTAGTGCTGTTGAGGTTGTTAATAATACTGGCAATATTGTTTGCTATATCGTGATCGTAGTTGCGGCTAAAAACGGTTCCAACATTGATTTCCTTCAAGCGATAATCCAGATCAACGCTATGCCGGTGAATTAGGCCATTACCATAGGTAAATTGGTTAACTGGACCAAAAGGAAAATAGGTGGCATTGCTAATAATAGTTAGCGCAGCCGCTGAACCTGTTTTGGTAGTTATGCCACTGATTCGCCCTTGCGAGTCATAGCTGTAATCTACCTGGCGTAATGATGGATATATAACCTTAGTGAGGCGACCTGCGTTATCAAATGCATACTTGATTGATTTTCCTACACCACCGGGAGTACTGTCTTTTTGTTTGACTAAGCCAAGGTGATCATACAAGTATGCAATGTTGCCTCCGGTCTTATTAACACGGCTTAGACGACCAATGCCACTATTTGCGGTAGAAGCCTGATCGTAAATGAAGGTTACATTTTCTGAAGCTGCCGCCGGGTATTGAATAGTTTTAATTCGGTTCAGCGCATCATAAGTGTAATTAGTAATTACACTACGCGAGTCAATGCTTTGAATACGATTGCCTGCAGCATCGTAAACATAGTTAGTAGCGCCAGTATCCGGATTGGTTTCGGATAGTAGATTTCCCAAACCGCCATCATAGGTATAGGTAGTGGCATTGCCGCGCGCGTCAACAATTGTTTTAATTTCATCGCGTGAATTATAAGTAAGCGATGTTTCACCCAAATTTGGATCGATAATTTTTTTCACGCGATTAAGCGTGTCGCTCACTTGCTGAGTACTGTTGCTACGGCCATCCGTTAACCGGGTATCATTACCATTGGCATCGTATTGGAAACGGTCATCCTGGCCATTATTACCTGTTACTTGCATTACCCGACTCAATGCATCAAACACCTGAGCAACTGAATAAGTAATACTGCCACCAGTAGATTTAATATCTTGCCGTGTTCGATTGCCAAAATTATCCAGTGTGTATTCGATACGTTCACCCAATAGATTGCGCACCGCTTTTAACCGGTGAGCGTCGTCGTATTCATAATAAAGTTCAACGCCACCGGCGTCCTTTGTGCTTACCAATTGACCAGCGGCGTCATAGTGATAAAGCATTACCGTGTCCTGGCTTGGAGTGGTGGGATGTAAAATGCGCGAACCAAGCAGCCAGCCTCTGGGATGCCAGGTAAATTTAGTGGTAATGCCATTCGGATCTGTAACTGAAAGCAGTTGGCCGTTTGCATCATAATCTGTATAGCGGGTGATATAGCCCAACGCATTTGTTTCTGTCGCCAACTGGCCCTGGGTGTTATAGGTATATTTGGTGATATCCAGAACGTCCGTGCGAGGGCCATCTACCGCGGTTATTTGACCGTAACTGTCGAAAGTGTAAGCCCATTTACGCGTAGCCCCAATTACAGATGCGGCTGCACCCTGGTCCCCAGTGGTATCTGCTGTGCTTTGCAATTCTATTTCTTTGATATTGCCGAAAGAGTCATGAACAAAAGTGGTTCGCAATAGCGGTTCATATATTTTCACCGGGATGTTTAATGTGGGGTGCCAGACAGTGGTGATAGTGCGCGCATCTGCGGTTCCAGCAGCTTCAATACGTTTAGTTTCCAAATTGCGCGCAAGGTCGTATACGAACGTGGTTTTTATATTATTGAAATCCGTAGAGCTGGCGATATTGCCATTAAGATCGTAGGTAGTAGCTTGTGCAGATGCAGGACAGCCTGAGCCCGCTGTAGCACCGGTTAATTCTACTAACTGGTCTTTGTTATCTGCACTTGCAACCCATTTATTATTTTGTTTTTCAAAATAATAAATTCGTCCATCAGGTCGTGAAATCATTGCGATATTGCCATCGATCACAATATTGCGGTCATAATTGGAGCGTCATTACCCATTGCCTGACTGTCGATACTGATTGATAACAACAAGAAATGGATAGCTAAATAACGTGGTTTTTGGTGAGGGATTCGTCCTAATAACATCAACTAACTCCTTAAATATTGGCCCAGCAAATACTACTACTTGCAGGATGCAAAAGTGCCCAATAGGAGAATGAGGATAAGACAGGACTCGCTCCCTATTAGACGCGCTGTTATCTCTTCAATGAGATGGCTTGATTAGATGGAAATAAGTCTGCAGAGTCAATTCACAATTACAAAAATGATAACCAATTTTTAAAAAATGTCATCGAAACCAACCATGAAAATATTTTTTTGGGAAAAATTGTGTGCATTTTCGGATGATATAAACGCCTGCAAGTAACCGCGCATAAAATTTTTAATTTATGAACAGCAATAAAAAAGCGGATTTTTCATATCCGCTTTTTTATTAACTTATTTAAAATAGATAATTTAGTCCTCAGAAATTCGTTTTTCACCAACCCAATTGCGGCTCAGCGTAATACTGAATCCCCGCCCCATCAAAATAAGGCTTTAACGCCTTCATTCGCTGGGTAAATTCCTGGTAATTACGTGCCGACTGATTTGTCCAGGCGATTTCTGCTACCGCGGCAAGGCGTGGCCAAATACGATTATCCAGCGCCGCCTCCGAGGTAACTACCTCGCTCCACACGGGCGCTTCTATTCCCGTTACCAGTGAGTATTTTTGCGGGTTAAAACTGTAAACCCGCTCCAGCGGAATACCCTGCCTGCGACACCAGGTATAGGTTTCCGGTTGACCATTGTAGTTGCCGTGATCCAGATAGAAATAACTACATGGAGAGAGAATTAAATGAATGTTGCGATCAGTCGCCGATTGAATATCGTAATTGTCATTCCACACTTGCAGCAATGTATCTGGAGCAAGATTTTTCCCTGCCGATGCTTCCTCCCAACCAATCATGGTGCGGTTTAAATCCTTGATAATCTGGTTTGCCTTATCAATAAATTCGGGATACAACACGTGTTTAATTTCATCTCCGCCGATATGAATATATTGCGAGGGAAATACACTGGCCACTTCTGTCAACACATCTTTTACGAAGGGATAAATTACCTCCGGCTTGGTAAGGCACAACGCACTGAAACCTACATCCAGACCAATATATAAACCCAGGTTAGTAACATTATTGCAAGCCAGCTCGTTGTATGAGGCAATAGCGGCCTGCACATGCCCGGGCATATCCAACTCGGGAATAATTTCTATATTGTGCTGCGCCGCAAAGGCAACGAGATCTTTCAATTCATCTTGCGTATAAAAACCACCGGGGCCACCACCTGCTTGTGTAGACCCGCCAACACTGGTTAGCTTTGGATATTTTTTTATTTCCATTCGCCAGCCCTGGTCGTCAGACAAGTGCAGGTGCAGCTTATTCAGCTTGAATGCCGCCATTCGCTCTATATGTTTTTTCAAATATTCAATACCGAAAAAATGGCGCGCCACATCTACCATGCTGCCGCGCCATGCATACTGGGGAATGTCGATAATTTCTACTCTGGGTAATTGATAAGAAGCTTGCTTGGCAACAGGCAGCAATTGTTTGAGTGTTTGCACCGCATAAAATAAACCGGCATCCGTTTGTGCGCTGATACTAATATCGTCTGCAATAACCAACCGATAGCCCTCATTGCCCAGGTCAGGCTGATTAACAATCGACAAACGAATTTTAGTCGTTGCTGAGTTGACGACATTGATCCCCACCAGATTCAATAACCCGGTAATGGCTTGAGTCGCCGTTGATGCGCTGCTATCTGCCACCAGAGAAACTTCTGTTTTCAAATCAAGCACACCATTTTGTTCGACAACTTGCGCAGGTAATGGCACCAGGGCCAACTGTTTGGCAGCACTTGAAACTGCTTGACTGCTGATTTGTGCAGATGATGGTTGTGCGGGCACACTGTTTGAATTGCCCGAAGAACCACCACAAGCAACCAGCGAAAAAGAAAATATTAATAAGATATATTTATACATGGTTGACTCTCATTGCTCGTTTTTATAGGGTTTTTATGTGCTTGCCAGCAACAATCAAGTTGCATAAACCAATAGTAACCAGAGCCAAAACGGACTGAAGAGTGTTTATCAATTCTTTACCAGTGAATGACAGATGTAACGCGCATAAAAAAGCCCGCACAAGGCGGGCTTCAAATTCATCAATCCAACAACAATTAATTTACGCGAATCGGCAGGTATGAAGCATTGTTGGTGGATACAGTTTCAGTCAGCGCATTGTCGTAATCCACAATCGCGCCAACCCAGTAATTAGTGCCTGAGGTCAGATCAGCAGGAATTACCAAATTGCTCTTGAAGGTAGCTGGCTGATTGCGGCTGAGGGTTACAGTGCCAGTACCAATCAAACGATCCGCAGTACTAATCAGGTTATTGGTAGAAACATAGTAAGCAATTTTTACTGTTTGACTGGTTTTGCCATTGTTCTCGCCAGTTAATTCGAGTTGCACTGATTGCCCCTTATTAACGCGATAACGGCGCTCACCTGCATCATTAAACCAGCTCAATACTGAGCCACCGGAATTAAACATTTGCGTTGGTTGATGCGTGGAGTACTCGCCATCCTTACCCAGATATTTAAAATTGGTCAACGATAAATCTTCCATGGCCCCGGCTTGTGTGCCGTATAGAATGACCGAACCTTCTGCACCATCTTCACCTAAATAAGAGCGCGCAGTATCGCCATTGGCGTGAATGTGAGTCCAGTCGGAACCCATAATGCTGTACCAGCGATTCTCATGCAGTAATCCCATTGCATGTGCAAATTCATGTACAGCAGTGGTTTCAAATGGACGGAACATACCGCCAAACGCCCACAAATTGGTTTTGCTCATCGATGTGGTGTAAGACTCAGCAGTGTTAAACACGACGTCTACTTCATCGATACCATAGTGCCAACCGAATGCCCAATAGCAGTGATACCAGGTTAACGCACGTGCAGGTGCGCCATTATGGACGTCCGGGTCGCTGGTAAACCAGGTTTCATTTTGGCCGTTATCGCGGCCAATAGAAGTATCGCCAAAGGCTAATGAAAAATTAAAATTGCTCGGGTTGTCGTTTACACGATTAATCGAGGTTTGCAATGAATTGCCAAATGCGGAACCGGAAGGGAAGCTCACATTGCTCGCACGCATAGTGACTGAGTTGCTGCCCCATTTAATTTTATTACCATCGCAGGTGCGCCAGCCAACAGCACTCGCGCTCATTGCACTCAGGGTCATTACCAGGCCCAGCGAGGTTAAGAGTAATTTTTTCATGATAGTTTCCTTGTCATTAGACATTTAAAAGAGATAAGTGATTAAAGAACCGGGTTGCCGTTATTTTTGCGAATTGCATCTTCTTCCCAACGATCAAAATCACTTGGGGTAGTCGCACGACGCAACAAACCTGGGGCACCTTCCACGGGAGCAGCTTCGGGAGCCATAGCCGCTGATTTAAACTCGTCTTTAATCGAGGCAGAAATAAATACCGGGGTATCGGCACGCGCGCTGGCGACTTCCTTCGCTTGCTCACGCAAATCGGCAATAAATTGTTCTGCTTTTACTGCGGTTGCAGGTACAGCAGGAGACACAGGTTCGCGCGCAACACTGGCCAAGGCATTGGCACCATGCCCTACCTCGCCTTTACCTTCAGCTTCAGTAGCAATCACCGCTGAAGATAAGGCATAACTGCTGTCGGTTTTTTCGATAACTGCACGACCATCATCGCTCGCCAACACACCATCCAGATTGCGGAAACGACCCGATGTGCATTTCGCCAATGGGCAAATACTGCTGTTGTTTTTGCTGGCAAATAAGATATCGGTATCTCCAACCTGGAATGCAGGTGTTTCAGACACTTCAAGGTAGCGAACCACTTCACCTTTCTGCTGGCGACCGCCCAGGAAACGCAAAGTAACTTGTGAGCCATCAGGGCGACCGGAGATCACCTGATCTACATCATAAGTAACAAAAGTATGGGGAAATCCATCGGCGGAATCTTTGTATTCCACACTGGCAACCTTGCCAGAAAACACCAGATCCGACTGCGCCAGCAAATCGCGCGTTGCAATACTGGTGGTTTTTTCCGGGGTTGCTACAGCAGCAGAAACGGAAGTTGCGGTAAGAGCGGATTGAACGGCTAGTGCAGACAAAACTGCGAGCCACAGAGGTGACTTTTTCATAAAAATTTCCTTTTAGGTTAGAGAAGCGCCGACATCATCAGTCGACAGGGAGCAGTATAGGCGGCGGCAAAATCATTCCCCGTTAATTAATCCCCATCGCTTTGTGAAATATTCACAAGCCATCATCCGAGCGTTTATAGTGACAGCAATTGTGCAGGACTTATAACTCTATGCTGACTACCTTAATTAGCCACCCCAGTTGCCATGAACACCAAATGCCCGATGGCCACCCCGAATGCCCCGGGCGCGTTGAGGCAATTGCCAATCAACTATTAGCCAGTGGTATTGATGCCCTGCTCTACCAGCGCGAAGCACCAGCGGTTACCGATGAACAATTATTACGCGTACATAGCCTTGAGCATATCCAGAGAGTCACGCGTGCGGTGCCGCATTCAGGTATTCATTTTTTTGCCGAAGATGTTTATCTCTCACCAAAAACATTAACCGCCGCACGCCATGCCGCCGGCGCAGGTATTTTGGGCGTGGATATGGTGATGCGCGGTGAAACTGATGCAGTATTTTGCAACGTACGTCCGCCTGGCCACCATGCAGAACAGGCGCGCGCGATGGGTTTTTGTATTTTCAACAATATCGCTGTAGCTGCAAAACATGCATTGGAAACCTATGGATTGGAACGCGTCGCCATAGTGGATTTTGATGTGCATCACGGCAACGGCACCCAGGATATTTTTTTTAACGATCCCCGCGTGCTGTTTTGTTCGAGTTTTCAGTATCCGTTTTATCCAAACACAGAAATTGATGATGTGCCTGCGAATATTATCAACACACCCCTGCCCGCCACCTGCCGCAGCCAGGGCTTTCGCGATGCAATTAGTGCCCAGTGGTTTCCCTCGTTAGAAAAACTCAAACCGCAGTTTATTTTTATTTCCGCCGGCTTTGATGCCTATATTGATGATGATATGTCTTCCATCAGCCTGGTTGAACAGGATTACACCTGGATCACCCAAAAAATGCGCCAGCTAATGGATGACAGCAAAAGTTATCCTGAAACGGATCAATGCAAAGGCATAGTTTCAATGCTGGAAGGCGGCTACGATTTATTGGGCCTGGGACGCTGTGCCTTGGCACATATCAAGGCATTGGGGAAAATTTAGCGCGGCTGAAATTTCCCAATCCCTCACTATTGGCTTCGATTTAGCCTACATTCAACGTACCTTTTACATACCAAAAAAAATCTCTTTTTTTTCAGTAGCTTAAACACCCCTCATCAAGACCCGTCAATTTTGCTGTTACGCCTGGTCGCTGCACAATGCTTTCGCGGTAGCAAGAAAGTCGAACCAGCAAGCCACAGGTTCAGCGCTGCAGCAACATCCGTGCGGCAGCGGTAACGCCAATGGAATACCAGCACAAATCCCTTTAATTAAATGAGAGGTTTATATGCAATTTATTCTGAAAACTGCTCTGTTATGTAGTCTGCTAATGGGTACTACCGAAGTAATCGCCAGCAACAAAAGCAATCCTTCACTAAGCCTTGCATGGCAAGTGACGGGATTGGATATTCCGGAATCCGCATTGGAAGTCCACCAGGGAGATAAAGATTTTTTTCTGGTATCAGTGCTCAAGGGCGATTACTACAGCAAAGACGGCAACGGCGATATTGCAAAAATTAGCAAAAATGGAAAGCTGCTGGATAGCGCCTGGGCAAGCGGATTAAACGCCCCCAAAGGCATGGCAATCGCAGGTAAGTTTCTTTACGTTTCTGATATAGACGAGGTAGCCGTTATCGATCTGAAAAACGGTGCGATTGTTAATGTCATTCCGGTACCTGGCTCTGCTTTTTTGAATGATGTAGTGGCCAACCGTCGCGGTGATGTTTTTGTCTCTGACACGGGTGCCGGAAAGATTTTTAGAATTCGCAATGGAGTTCCCGAAGTTTATATCGACAATGTGCCCAGTGCGAACGGGTTAGCAATGGAGAAAGACGATTTGCTGGTAGGATCAGGTTCGCAATTGGTTCGCTATAACACCGCGCTGGAAGCAACATTGATTACCCAAATGCCGTTTGGCCTGATAGATGGAATTGCAGAAGTAAAATGCGATAGTTATTTGGTATCCGTGTGGGAAGGGCAAATTTATTGGGTAAATCGCAACGGTACCCAAACACTATTGTTAGACTCCAGCCCGGCTGGAATTTTTACCGCCGATTTTGCTTACAGCAAAAAGCATAATCTCTTGGTTGTGCCAAATTTTTTCAACAACACTGTCAGCGCTTATCGCGTGAAAGATTGATGCATTAGCGTCAGCAATACAGTGCAGTGAAATGCTTAATGCATTGTATTGCTGAGGAACACATAGTGTGCGAAAACTGTTAAAACAGGACTATTGCAGAATTACACTATTATCGATCTCGATGATTTTGGGGTGTTTCGCCAGTAAATTGCGACCCACATTAAATAATTCAGTTTGTTCCATTAACATATCCAAAGACCCGTCCTCTCGAGCGATTGCCAAGCCTTTTTCCAATCGCTTGGCCAAAAGCTCATCCCCCTTCCGTACAAATAAGCCATAGCTAACAGGCACTGAGTATTTCAAGACCAGATTGGGCACAACCGCTATATTCTGAGCAGAGAACATAGCTAGATCCATTCCTACTTCATGCATTCCGCGCGAAATAAAATCAAATCGTTTTGCCGTTAGCATTTTTACCAGCAAGCCAAAATCCACTGCAGTCACCACCTTAAAACCGTTTGCTTGCATTACTCTGGTATCAGTCCAATTACTACCATTTCCCGTACTCAATGAACGCAATTCAGCCAGGCTTTGTATGTTTTGGAATTTGGCAAGATCAGATTTCCGTATAAGTAAAGCTCGATAATTATTCAGGTCGTGCAATAAATTTACATCGATATAACGCATTTTTTGCAAGCGTTCCGGAGTGACCGATGCCCAAATAACATCCACCCCCGATGAACTTTGCAGCATCGCTTTTACGCGATCAATGCTCGCCTCAAACGGGCGCTGCTGGATAATAAAATCGCCATGGCTTGCACGGGTCTTTTCCAGAGCCAGCCGAAGCACATCTTCGTAATAGCTGGTAATATCGGCACCATCAGTACTGGAACGCCCGATAACACCAACTGTTAAGGGTTGTGCACTGACACAAACTGCAATAACAAGTAGCCCGCAGCCGATAATAGATTTAATAAGTGAATCAGATTTTAACCACATAATCGTCTCATCGTCGCCACATCAGCGAATCAAGCGAATCAATTTATGTATTGTGTAAATCCAGCTTCATATCAACCAGGCCTTCATCGCGATTAAACTGCACATGAAAACCCAGCTTGCGCGCAAGGTTAGCCATGCCCGCATTTTCCAGCATGGTAATCCCCATTAATTCTTTAGTATTTTGGCTGCGGCAATAATCGATCATTTTTTGTAGCAGGCGCGCGCCCAATCCCATTCCTTTTAGTTCACTGCGCACAGCCATAGCAAACTCGGCCTGAAGATTATCCGGATCCGTTTGTACCCGCACTACCCCGAGAATTTTCTCCACCAAAACATTGTCACGCGCGACAGCAACAAAAGCCATATCGCGCGCGTAATCAATTTGTGCCAGACGCGCCATCTGTTCGTGCGAGAATTGTGGCAAATCGGCGAAGTAACGCTTGTACCTATCTTCTTTAGTTTGTGAGTTATCAAACTCCTGCAAACTCAGCTCGTCTTCTGATTTGATCGGACGCACAATAATTTCCTGCCCGTCACGCAATACACAGGTCTCTTCCAATTCTGTGGGATAGGGGCGAATAGCCAGGGTAGCAAGGCGATTATCCAAGCGCAGTTTTACACTGGCCTCTACTACCTGCACCTGAGTGCCCGCAACCAATACCGGGCTAATCACTAAAGCATCGAGCCGTGGATGATCAATTACAATCTGGCTAATTTGCGTCAACAGCAAACAAAGCGCGGGCAAGTCAAATGTCGCATAGCTTTCGCGTTCACGAATTTTCCCTTCCGCCATTGCCTGAATCACCATATAACGTGCAAGCGCTGTATTTAAGGGAGGCAATGCAACCACTGCACTTTTGCGAATAGTCCAATGACTCGTCGCTTCGCCTAATAAAATCACTGGGCCAAATACCGGATCAGTTTGCACTTGCACGCGCAATTTATGCGGTGTATAGCCAGAACTCGCGCGATTTTTTCCCGCATCTACACAGACTATGCCGTAAGCAGATAATAGCTCCAGGGCTTCACCAGAACTTAATTGCGCGCGATCTTCACTTAATGCCAATTCAATCAGTTGCTGTGCATAAGCAGGTTGATAAGGCACCTTATCGCTAATAGATTCTGGAGTTTCGGATAATAATTTCTGATTGCGCCGATATTGCACCATGTGCATAAACGCCCCCACCGCACCTTCCGGTGTGCGGAAGGATGCAATACCTGCGGCAGCAAAACGCAAACGCGCTTCCTGTGCTGCATCCTCACCCATCCAGTTAGCAAACAGGTTCGGTTTTTTGCCGCGATGATTGTGGTAAACATCAATCACCGCTTCCGCAAAAATTTCGCCCGCTGTGAGCGCAGAAGGTGCCTGCATGATTAATAAATTATCGATGCTGTTGCTTTGCAATAACACATCCAGCACCTTGCGATAAGTTTCGGGGGAGGCATCACCCAACACATTAATTGGATTGCTGGGGCGCCCGCCCGTATGAATAATTTTTTGCAGCTGTTGCACCACGGCGTCATCCAGTTTTGCCAAGCGGCCACCGCGCTCTAATAATGCATCCACCGCCATCGCACAGGGGCCATTGCCATTCGCTAAAATGACCAGTTGCTCGCTGTAAATCGGTTTGCCATTGGCGAGGGTTTCTACCGCCGCCAGCAACTCGCGCAAATCGCCTACACGCAACATACCAGCGCGACGAAAGGCTGCATCGTAAACAGCATCCTCACCAATTTGCTCCGGTTGCAAACGCGAAGTCACCAGCGCTGACTCCGACCAGGTTCCCGCTTTAATTACCAGAATAGGTTTATTAAATGATGCTGCGCGCGCCGATGACATAAATGCGCGGCCATCAAAAATTGCATCGATATACAATAAAATCGCGGAGGTATGTGGATCGCGCCCGAGAAAGTCAATCATCTCATCAAAGTCGACATCCACACCTTCACCGAGCGAAATAAAATAGGAAAAACCAATGCGCCGGCGCTTGGACCAATCCAGTAAAGTGACGCACACCGCGCTGGATTGAGAGACCACGGCAATTTTTCCCGGCAAGGCATTAGTGTGGGCATAGCTCGCGTTTAATCCCAACGAGGGCACAATAATGCCGAGCGAATCCGGCCCCAGTATGCGCACGCCCCACTCTTTGGCAATGGCGAGCATTTGCTCTTGCAAATTAGTGCCCTGCGCGGTGTACAAATTATCCAATCCGGATGCAATCACAATGGCATTGCGCGTGCCTTTGCGCCCCAATTGCAAAATAATTGCCGGAACTCGAGTTGCACGGGTACAAATAATGGCAAGGTCGGGAACTATAGGTAATTCATCAATCGAGCGATAAGCGAGCACACCATTGACCGATTTGTAATGCGGTGTCACTGGCATAATCGGGCCATCAAATTGCCCTTGCAATAAATTGCGCATCACTGCATTGCCAGGGCGATTGGGCTGGTTGGATGCACCAATCACGGCAATGGAATGAGGCTTTAATAATTGCTCGATGGTTTTTACAGTCATAAATCAGGCTTTACCGCACTAACTATTTTTTACGGAATATTTCAGGATTAAGGCTCTTCATCTTCATCCATTTTTTGCAAACTCAATTCACCAAAACTGGTTGGCGGTGCTTTAGGTTCTGCAACAACAGGTTCTGCTTTGGGAACAACCACACCATCAGTCGCCAGTTTGATTCGCAAACGCAAATTGTTGGGTGAATCGGCGTTGGCGATAGCATCATCAAAACTGACTTTGCCTTCCATATACAATTTAAATATCGCGCCATCAAACGTTTGCATACCAAGATTTTCGGATTTTTCCATAATCTCTTTAATTTCAGTGAGGCGACTTTTTAAAATCAACTCCTGAATGGTTTTGGTACCCAGCAATACTTCTACGGCGGCGCAACGTTTACCATCCACCGTGGGCACTAACCGCTGCGAAACAAATGCGCGCAAATTTTGCGAGAGTCCCATCAACAATTGCGGACGGCGCTCTTCAGGAAATAAATTGATAATCCGCTCCAGCGCCTGATTGGAATTATTGGCGTGCAAGGTGGAGATCGCCAAATGCCCGGTTTCAGCAAACTCCAAGGCGTGTTCCATAGTTTCGCGATCGCGAATTTCACCAATCAGGATGACATCCGGCGCCTGGCGCAAAGTATTTTTTAACGCGGCTTTGTAACTGCGCGTATCCACACCGACTTCGCGCTGGTTAATCACACTGCGCTTGTGCTTGTGTACAAACTCCACCGGATCTTCAATGGTAATAATGTGGCCGCCGCTGGAAGAGTTGCGATGATCGATCAATGCAGCAAGCGATGTGGATTTACCAGAGCCAGTGCCACCAACAAATAACACCAGGCCACGCTTGGTCATAATCACATCCTTCAAAACCTCCGGCAGCCCCAAGGCATCAAATTGCGGAATATCGGTTTTGATATTGCGCGCAACGATGGCCACTTCATTGCGCTGTTTGAAAATATTGATACGAAAGCGCCCCACGCCGGGAATAGAAATAGCCAGATTCATTTCCAGCTCATGGGAAAAAGCTGCGCGCTGCTCATCATCCATAATGGCATTGGCAATAGCTTCAATTTCGCCTGGTTTAAACGGTTCGTTGGTGAGCGGTTTTAATACGCCCTGAAATTTTGCACAGGGCGGCGCGCCTGTACTCAGGTACAAATCAGAGCCATCTTTTTTGGCGAGAATATTTAAATACTGGTCAATGGGTGTTGCCATGGGTAGCTCCTGTCCAGACGATACAACAGGAGAAGTATAGGCAAGAATCCCCGAGCAACAGGTAAAAGGCTAGCGCTTTACCGCCGCAACAAATGCAATCTCCACCAACATGGCCGGGTCGAGCAGCTCCACTTTTATACAGGCACGCGAAGGTGCGCAGCCTTCAGGCAACCAATCCGCCCAGGCCGCATTTAACGCAGGGACATTCTCTTTATCGGTAATGTAGATAGTGGCAGAGAGCAGTTGGGCTTTATCGCTGCCAATAGCCGCCAGGGTAGCTTCAGCCTGCGCCAAAATCTGCGCGATTTGCTCCGCCATTGGCACCTGGGTGTTATTGGGCACTTCAACAAAATGGGCAATACCGTTAAATACAGTGGCATCTGACCAGCGCGGTGTAGGGTTTAAACGTTGGATAGTCATAGGGAGTCCAAATCAAGTCTGTGCAAAATTGCTTTGGCGCCTATAATAGCCGGCTTTTTCTCCTTGCTCTCATTAATCCTGAAATAGACCTGATTTATGGCCATCACCGCTCTTGTTGCTCATCGAATTTATCGCCACTCACCCGGCAGCGCGTTTGAACTGCAGCTGCGCAGCGAACCTTTCGCCACTAACGGTAAATTGGAAGAGCTCGCCTATGAATTGAAGGCACAATTTATTCGCAAAGGCGGCAAAAGCTATGGGCGCTTTTCCGATGAACTGGGCGAGTTCCCCTTGCCTGCCTGGCTGAAGGATTCGCGGGAAGAGCGATTGAGCTTCCTGAGTTTTACCCACAAAGCCATGCAGCAATTCCAGCAGGCGTTGGAGGGTGCCGAGTCATTGCTGGATGCCTATGTATTCTTTGTAGAAGAAAAGCTGGAGGTTGGCGATACCCTGCAGGTGTATTTGCTTGAACACCTGAGCGGCATTTATCTGGACGGCGACCTGGCAATCGATGAATCGCTCCATCTGGATACCAGCGGCTTTAATTTGGCTGCCAAAATCCAGTTACAGGATTGGGCAGATGCAAATTCCACTACCTACCTGACACTAATCCGCTCGCGCACCGATAAAGACATCGCCGAAGCCTTTACCCAATTCATTGCCTTTACTGACAAGCAAGACATCAAACAGGAAACTGCCGAGTTCCTTAAAGTGGTTGATGATTTCAGCCAAACCCTGGATGACACTGCCGCAAAGTTGACCCGTACCAAGGTTGTGAATTATTGCCTGGAACAAAACAAAGCTGGCAAGGCAGTTACCATCGCCGACCTTTCACACAACCTCGCCGAAGAAGTAAAGAGCTATGAGCCTGAACGCTTTGCACGCTATGTGGAAACCAGTAAGCCGGAAATCAAGCCGGAGTTTATCCCTCATGCCGGGCAAATCCGCAGCTATGTGCGCATTAGCGGACGCAATGACAACCTGAGTATGAGCTTCGCCTCGGATTGCCTTGGGAAAGAAATTGAATATGATGCCGAACAGGATGTACTGACGATCCGCAACCTACCGCCAGCGCTCAAGGCAAGATTGATTAAGCATTTGAAAGAACTACACTAATCGCCAGACGATCGCACTATCGATCAGGATCAACTAACAACAATAACGGACAGGCAAATGCAGTATTTTCACTATCTGATAACAACATTGCTAATTTCTATAACAACTTAACCTAAGCAACCGCTTGAAAATACAGACGACTGGTCATATATTTACACCATGAGCAAACGTGAACTGAAAAAAGATCATCTCCTTGATGCCGGCTTAAAAGTTATGGCCACCCGTGGCTATAACGGCACCAGCATCCAGGACATAGTCAATGCCGCCGATGTGCCTAAAGGGTCTTTCTATACCTACTTCAAAAGCAAAGAAGACTTTGCGATTGAAGCATTAGAGAAAGTTACCGAAGAGCGCATGGAGCAGAATCGTCACTTGCTTAACAACCGCAGTATTTGTCCGCAAGAACGGCTTACCCGCTTCTTCGTGGAAAATATCGGCGGCTGTGAAGAAAACCTCAACGGTGGTTGTTTCATTGGGAATATGTGCCAGGAAATGTCGGAATCCAGCGAAGCAATTCGCATTAAAGTCCGCCAGATGCTGCGCAATAGTACCCAGGCTATTGAGGATGTACTGGAAGAAGCGCGTCTTAAAGACGGCTTGAAAAGCCATTTGCCCTCCCCGATTTTGGCAGAGTTTTTATTTAATGCTTGGGAAGGAACACTGATGCGAATGAAAGCCTCCAAATGTCGCGAACCATTAAATGCCTTTCTGACTGTTCTTCCAGAGCTGTTCAACAAGCCGCAGGCTTGATTAATACCGCACCTGAGAAATGCCTCATGGGCATTTTTTTCCAGATAAAAATAAGACGACTGGTCATTTATTTGTTTTTGACAGAATGAAACTTCTGTAATGGGCTGACTGTGCTTGCCCATTTTTTGCATCAAAAACAAGATGACTGGTCACTTAAATTATCAACGGTGCAAAGTTAAAACGTTAAGGTAACCAAAAAAGAAGGAGTTACCACCGTGAGCTCGCTAAAACATAGATCCAGATTTTTCGAACCAAAATATCTGATCACTCTTGGCTTTTTATTTATTAACTCTTTATCTGCTTTTGCAGAGAGTCCCTATCTGGTGAAACCAGAGTCCGAATGGGTGCAGATGGTTGCATTGGTTGAAGACGAAAAGCGCCCGTTATTGCATTTGGATAACCAAACAACCAGAGCTGCTAAAAGCTGGGCATTAGCATTTGATAACGACGTACTAGTGCCTGGCGGACGCGATCAGGACTACACCTACGGCATTAACTTCACTCAAACGGGTGAGCACGTCCACGATGCGTTAATTTCATTAAATACGCCGCTATTAGCCATTGATAGCAAGCTGGGAAATGAACACCACTCACTGAGTTTACAGGAGACATTTAGCCGGGAAGTCGGGGTATTTGGTTTTACACCCGAAGATATAAGTATCAGCCAGGCAAACCCCGATGACCGCCCTTACGCCAGCCTGATTTATCTTTCCAGTTCGCGCGAACAAATTGATCTGGTGGATAACGTTGCATGGAAAAGTACACTGACCTTGGGTGCCCTTGGTCTCGGTATAGTCGGCGAGCTACAAGACCTCGTTCATGAAGTTACCAATAGTGAGAAACCTCAGGGATGGGACAACCAAATTAGCGAAGGCGGCGAACTTACTGGCCGCTATGTTATCGCGCGCCAGAAGTACTTCGATGGACTTTCCGATAATGTAGAGGTTAAAAGTACACTTCAGGCTTCTGTTGGTTATTTAACGGAGGCAAGTTGGAGCCTAAGTTTTCGCAAGGGAAGAATTCATAGCCCCTGGTCATCATTCAACCCAGAGCTGGCGAGTTACGGTGAGAAATCCTCTTACTCCAGCAATGCCAAACCAGTAAATGAACGCTATTTTTGGGCCGGCATTGCAGTAAAAGCCAGAGCTTACAATGCTTTCTTGCAGGGGCAATTTCGCGATAGTGCAGTTACTTATGACCACAATCAACTTAATCCATTACTGATTGAAGCATGGGCTGGTTATACCTTTGCATTCAAGCAAGGTTACAGGATCAGCTATGTATTACGCGGCCACAGCTCAGAAATCAAAGAAGGTGCTGGAGACAGGAACTTATTGTGGGGTGGAATTATTATCGCTAGAAGCTTATAGAAATTTAGAAGTACCCCGATCTTATTTGCAAGATCGGGGATCTTTATCATTTAAGCAATACTGAATTTAGTGCATCCAACTTTGCGCCAGAAAATTTTTCACTCGCACGAGTCAAATCATCCAACGACACTTTTCGTTGCTTCATTAATTCACGCACAACATCATCAATATTGTATTTATTTTTACTGCGTTTACGAATTTCCTGATCCAGATCATTCAATAAAACAACTGCACGTGCCGTAACAGGGCCCGTTGATTTGCTTTTACGCAAATGTTTTACATCACCACCCCATTTTGACAAACTGCGAATAATTTTCGCCCGGCGTGATTTTGTCATTCCATCAGCACGGTAAAGTAATTCAAAAGAATAGAATTCAGCTAATCCTTCAGCTATCCAGTCATCATTGGCTGCGTCCGTTACTTTACCGCTAATACGTGTAACCATATGCGTTAATTCATGCAATAAAGGACTAGTGCCATTTTCACTAACCAGTGGACGATCAGAGTGCAAAAACAGCGAGTTTGATGCGGAAAGGCCGCCACGCCACATTGGATCTCCAGCACCTACCACCAATAATTTTTGTGGTGTTTTTTCAAAAGCTTTATGCAATTCTGGCCAGACGAAGTTAAAAAAAGTCAGCGCATCCATACGCCGCATATGCTCACCAGCGGGTGCACTAATTGCAATTTTGGTTTTTTTAACCGTAGCGCGACGCGTGCCAATTTTTCCTGCAATCATCCAGCCTGTTGGGCGATCGAAACGACGCTCGGGATTATCAACAGTAAAAGTATTTCCAGCTTTACGATCCCATCCCGTCTCAATACTTTTCCAATCTTTTGGTAAAGTAAATGTAAGACTTGCTATTGAATACGCATTGGGAACTTCATAAGTGTGTACAGCAGGAATCAAATCGTCACCGCGGAACAATGCCCATTCATTTGTAATTCTTGAATCAAATTTTCTAGGAGAACGTTCATTGGTTAGCGCCACAAAATAGGAAAGCGTTGCCTCACCTTCCGGAAGCTCCCACTCGATTTTTTTATTGCTGATAGTCAACTTACCGTTTGCACGAATATCTGAATAAATATTTCGCTCATTGCTAAAGCTGAATTTATGCAAAAGCTGACCTTTATCAACATGCACTTTAACCACGGCCCCAGCCTTCTCCGGCAGCAAAGTTACCGAATAATCTAACTTATAGGCAGGCCCCTCAGCCGCGAAGGATGCTCCACCTATACAGCACATAACTGCCGCAATGGACCAAGAGAAGACTTTTCCCAAAAACTGCATTCTGTTAACCCCACCGATTAATCATAAAACAAGAGTTTAGTGTACTTTAATTACCGAAATCCCTATTTCTGCGGGAAATTATACCCACTTCAGCCTAACCGCTACTGAATGTAGTCAATTTCCTACAAACTAAAGCGAAATTAGCGACTATCTGCCAATCACCAATATCCAGATAATGATCACATCAAGGACGGAATTGAGTTGAAGGAATCAGTAACAAGGAGGAAACAGGATATTCGAAAGGATCTTGAAATGGCCGGGATGCGCGGGAAATCGAATCAGGGACGACAGATGTAAATTAGGGAAAGCACAAGGATGGAAGGCCGGCAAGAAGCCAAACATCAAGGATTAGATATCATGGATGCCACTAGGGGAAGCGGAACCGAATAAGGATATTGCAGGAGCAATGAAAGAACAGGAGAGCTAGAGGGAAATTACAGGGTTCCAGCAGGAAGCATGTGCTAAAAGGAAAAAGCATTTATCCATCAAGGGATTCGCTACGGGGCTTAGAATAAAGCCCCTTTCTTTTTTCAAGCACCAGTCTTTTTAAAGCATATTCCGTTAAAGAAACTATTAAAAATTATCCGTCAAAAATTTTTGCGCCAAACGTGCAGCATCTGTATTACCGGAAGCCAACTCCGCTAATAATGATTTAGCTTTGGCTTTCTCACCCATCAAGAAATACACCTTACCCAAATCCAACTGAGCATCAGGCACTTTGGCTGCACTGGGGAAATTTGCAATTAATTCAGTGAACCAGGTTTTAGCCTGTGGGTAATCTTTTTTAAGCATTGCAACTTTACCTAACCAATAATGGCTATTACTGGCAAAGTTACCACTGGGAAAACGGCTTAAGTGATCTTTAAACGCAGCCACTGCACCATCAAAATCTTTTTGATTTAATAAATCGTAAGCAGCTTTGTACACATCCGCTTCGCTGGCAGTATCAACAATAGTGTTAGCTTCAGCAGACGGAGCAGGAGATGGCTTGGTCGTTTCAGTACGAGCTGGAGCTGCCGATACGGAACCGCCAGACAAACGACGATCAATATCCATATAGTTATCCAGCTGTAATTGTTTCAGCTGTTTTAACTGGTATTGTTGCTCTTCTAACAGACCACGCAGAATTGCAACTTCTTCTTGCAATGCGCGTATTTGGGAATAAACATCAGATTCAGCGGAGGCAGGCAGATCAGGCTGAGCCACCCCAGAGCCGAAGCCCTGAGGTGAAGACTCAACAACCCGTACTTGTGCCTGCAACACTGGCGCTGAAGCAATTAAAGCAACAGCAATCAGATTTTTCAGCATACGGGTTTAGACTCTTAGTACTTAACTTCTACGCGACGGTTTTGAGCCCAAG
>JAGKWY010000041.1 GCA_021151625.1 Gammaproteobacteria bacterium
GGCGGATAAATTTTGAATGATTTGCATAAAAATGCTACAAGTTAAAACGCCTTGAGCAGATTTCCTTCACGATAATGACCGGCACTTGCTCATTCGCTAAATGACGCGACCGGTAACAACACGCATGGGATTGTTATGATCAAAATCGCTTTCTATAACCTCAAGGGCGGCGTGGGTAAAACCACCACCGCAGTCAACATGGCCTATATGGCTGCGGCCGCCAAAAAGAATGTGATTCTCTGGGATCTGGACCCACAAGCGGCGGCCAGTTGGTTTTGCCAGCAGGAGCCGGATTCCGCCAAGGCGATCAAGTTGTTTAGCAAAGGCAAATCTATTGGTGAGATGGAGCTATATAGCCCCTATCCGCGCTTGATGTTAATTCCCGCCGACCTGAGTTTGCGCAGCCTGGACTCTGAGTTCGACGAACTTAGCAAAGACAAAAAATTCCTCAAGCAACTGCTCAAACCGCTCAGCGACAAAGCCGATGTACTCATCTTTGATTGCCCACCCACACTCTCCCCCAGTGTTGAGCAACTGCTGCAAGAGGTGGATATTTTATTGATCCCCATGATTCCCAGCCCGCTCTCAATTCGGGCCATGGAGCAGGTGATTGAGTTTTTAAACAGCAAGAAATCCGCGCCCAAGCGCATTGTCGGTTTTTTCAATCTGGTGGATATGCGCCGCAGCCTGCATCGCGAGGCGGTTGAAAACAGCAAGAAAATGCCGGTGCCCATGCTCAAGACTTATGTACCTAATGATTCAGCGGTCGAACAAATGGGGCTGCGCCGGGCACCGCTCACCAGTTACAATCAGCGCAGTCGTGCGGCCCTGGCCTATATCGATTTGTGGAAAGAAATTGCGCGGCTGCTTAAGGCAGCCACTAAAGATGCTGAATAACTCCTAGCGGATATCCCATGATCAACCTGTGTAAACGCCTGCTAATCGCAGGCTGTGTGTTAGCTTTTGTCGGCTGTACGCCCTACAGCCAACAGCCTTCACCGCGCCCTGCGCCTGTTCCCTCCAAACCGGCCACTACAACCAAGCCCCCACCCACACCGGCGGTGGTACAGCCGCAACCGGGCGTAGTACCCAAGCCAGCCGTGAGTTTGAATCCCGCAGCGATTAGTCTGTCCCGCCAGGCGCGCAACCAATACCTGGCACAGGATTACCAGGGCGCTATTGCTACCGCCGAACGCGGTTTGCGCATAGAGCGCCGCGCCGCGGATTTGTATCTGGTACTGGCGCAGGCCTATGTGCAACTGGGGCAAGCGCAAAAGGCGGAGATGTTTGTCCAGCAGGGGCTGCGCTTTGCCCCTCAGGGCTCCGATGTGGCCAGCGGCTTATTGCGGGTGCGTGAATCTATAGGGCAATAATTTTTCAATATCAATTTTCTCGCGCAAAAGGGGCTAAACGCCCCTTTTTTTCAAAAAAATATCTGCGTGGCAGATTTTCCAAAAATACCTTGTGGCTGTGAGCACTTTTCCATTCGGGGCAGTGGGAAAATTTAAACTGTTTATTTCAAAACACTGGCTTTTCTGCTGACTTTTTGTAGTTATGGAGAGGAGTGATTGCGGCTGTTGAGAAAACTGGCTGCATGTTGATCTGCGTGAAATTGAAATGTCGCATAAAAAAACTTCCGCATGTTTTCATAATAAAACGTAAAAAAATAAATTCTTTTTGTATCAATGTCTTTCCCGCTTGTGAGCGAAAAATTCCCTATTCGAAGAGAGAAATCGCTAGTTTTTTTGTTGGTAATGGTTATCATTTGCGTCATCGATAGGTTTTTGGCGCTTAAATTGTCAAAAGAATGGATGCATATGCGGGATGGCTTTGGATGAGTGACTCTTTATTTGCTTTAAATGAAACAGGGTGCTGGTCGCGGAGTAGAAGATGTGTTTGGCAAGTGCTAATGCATTCATCAGCAAAGAGCTTCATAAGTTTAATGATGATATAGGCAAGGGATATTTCGACAGTTTGCGTTTTAACGGAATTTCCTTAAGTCGCATAGATTGCCTGGTTAATAGCCCGATAGAGATTTGTAAGGTAAAGGAAAGTGCTTTTTTGGGTATTCACATTTGCTTGCAAGGATGTGTTGAATATTCAGTTGGAAAAATGGTTGATCCATACCATGTCGATGCGTTGCAGATAAGAATAGTTTCGGATGAGCTTGGCGAAGTGAAATCCAGGGTGTCTGCAAACCGAGCCATATCAGAAGTATCAATATTTCTAAGCGAGCAGGCATGCAATGATTTGCTGCAGTGGGATAAATTTTCTGCTGTTGCGGGTAGTAAGTTAAATGGAAATTTAAGTATCTGTGATATGGGGGCTCTCCATAAAACATTGTTGCATCTCATTAATTTCTCTCATCCCCAAAATCAATTTGAAATTGTTGCTTTGCAAGGGTATTGCCTGGTCATTGTTGGGGAGATATTAAATCGTGTTATTCAAAATAATACAGCGGCGGCACCAGTAAAGCTTGCGTCGGCAGAACGAGTAAAATCGCTGATTGATTCAAATGTAAAAAACAATCAAACCATTCGGCAGTTAGCCAATCTTTCTGGCACCAACGAATGTTATTTGAAAAAGGAATTTAAAGAATTGACCGGGTGCAGCATTGTGGATTACCGGCAGCGCCAGCGCATACGTCATGCTCAGGTTTTATTGGGGCAGGGGCTATTAAATATAGATGCTCTTGCAGCAGAAGTTGGTTATCAAAACACCGATCATTTCGTGCGGATTTTCAGGCGCCATATTGGTTTTCATCCGCGGGAATACCGGACTGGTCGAGTGAGTAAAACGCAATGACAGTAGATGAATGCATCGTTGCGCGTGTGCCTGATAAGTTATCACTGTTGGTTGATGTGAGAATGATATGTCTGCCTCCAGCAGGAAGTAGTGCCGGAATTTATTTTCCCTGGCGCAAGGTGGCCCCCGAGGGATTGAAAATTCAGCCAATTGAATACTCCGGCCATGGAACAAAAGTAAAGGAGCCTCTGATTGATGATCCGGCGATTTTGGCGGGGCGGATAGCGCAAGAGGTAAGGAAGTATGGCGATCTGCCAATAATCCTGTTTGGCCACAGTCTTGGTGCAGCCTTGTTATGGCGAGTACTGCAAGAACTGGAAGCAGATGAAAATCCAGTCAATATTATACTGGTTGTTGTCAGTGGACGGCCGATGCGCGAGTTTATTCGCGGCCCGAAAAACAGGCATTTGCTAGGGCAAGATGAATTTATTCGCGAGATTAAAAAGTACAACAATTTTCCTGAAGAGCTATTAGCTAATGAAGGTGTTTTGCAATTTTTCCTGAAAATTTTCAGAAACGACTTTCTGCTAAACGAAAAAATGTTAAATGATTTTCCTTGGGTTACTGATAAGCCGCTATTGGCGTTTTATGGCAAGGATGATCACGAAATAATCTCGCTGGAATCGATGGAGGCATGGGCTTCGCTTAGTGATGACTGGCTGGGGTGCTATGGCATAGATGGAGATCATTTTTATTTTAATAATCCGGATTCTTTGCAGGAAATGCTACAAATTATAGCGTCGCATAGTGGCAAATTGTTTGGTGGTGTCAGGGTGGATGGCTGTTAAAACATTGTGCGATATCCAAGGAGCCTGGTTATTAATGTCGCGTGATTGTTAAAAATGCAATGAGAGTTTACGTAGTTCTCGCGCAGAGATTTATATGTATGTCACAGGAAAGGAAATTGTATGCAAAATATTTTTGAACGCGAATCCCGATATTTTTCCTATCTGAAGCAAGATCTTCCTGCTCATGAACAGGCTAGTTTTTTCACCCGCGATTATCGTTTGCAAGCGACCAATCCTGTGCATGGAATAACCGCTCCGGCAGCGGACCGTGCGGAACTTAATGCCCAGATCAAAGCTGCTTTTAAAGCGGTGGCGGCGGAGCAGGGGGGCAATCCTATCCTGATGGGGGCAATACCTTTCGATACTAGTAAGCCGTCCTCTTTGTTTGTCTACAAAAATCATGAAAAACACTTGCATGGTTTGGGTGGCGATGACCATCAATATAATTCGGTTGTGAAGCCGATTGATATAGAAAAAATCGTACGTGTTATTGATGAAAGTGCTTTTCATCAATCCGTAGAGGCGGCGCTAAAATCGATAACCTGTGGTGAATTGGAGAAAGTGGTGCTATCACAAGCACAGTACCTTCAATTTAAGACCGAACCGGATACTGATTTGCTGTTGCAGCACCTGCGGGGGCGCAATCCAAGTGCTTATGTGTTTTCCGTTCCGGTAGATTCTGAGTCGGCATTTTTGGGGGCGAGCCCGGAATTGTTATTGTCGAAACGAAACAAACAAGTGGTGAGCAACCCTCTCGCAGGTTCGATACCTCGTAGCCAGGATAGTGAAGTCGATCTGGCGAAGTCCACTGCATTAAAAAAATCAGAGAAAGATAATTACGAACATAGATTTGTTGTGGACAGTATTGCACAGCAGATTGCCCGCCATTGTGTTGAGCTAACGGTTAGTGAATATCCTCACGTGTTGGCGACTAATACCATGCTGCACTTATCTTCAACTGTTAAAGGCTATTTGCGTAGCGACGCCCCTGATGCGCTCAATATTGCATTGGACCTCCACCCGACCCCGGCAATTTGCGGAACCCCTACCGATGTTGCAAAAGATTTTATTTTGCAAAATGAAGGCTATGACCGCGGGCTCTATACGGGGCTTGTCGGCTGGATGGATGCAGAGGGGAATGGTGATTGGGCGGTTTCAATTCGCTGCGGGCTGCTTACGAAGCGGCGATTAAATGTATTTGCCGGCGCTGGTGTAGTGGTTGGCTCTGACCCAAAAGCAGAATGGATTGAAACTGAATCAAAATTAAAAACATTGATGAATATATTTAGTTTCCAGTAATAACAGTCTGATCAAATACACATCCTGATAAGCCGCAAGGCGAATAGTGCAACAGAATTTGTTGCGCTTGGGTTTCTTTTAAATTTTTTTTGGTGGGACGATGTCCTGTCCAGCAAAAAATGGAGAGTTTTTCATGGTTGTCACCACAGAGGTTGCAGGGCATGTACTGCAAATGCTCAATATCGAAAGTGCAGAGATTGCAGAAGATGCCAATCTGCTGGAGTTTGGGTTGAACTCACTTGCACTCATGCAGTTGGTCGATCTATTTCGCGCTAAATACTGTAAGACATTGGAGTATACCGATTTTGTGATGGCCCCCTCGGTGCGGGAGTGGACCGAAATACTCAATCAGGCGCTGGAGATGGCGCAATCATCAGTCGTAACTTTGAATTCAAACGCAGGTGAAAATGCACGCGCGCCGATGCATGACGAAAATGCAGACGTACCTTTGGCAGAGATGCAATATGCCTATTGGTCTGGTCGACAGGCAGATAAGGTTGCTGCGCATCTCTACGTAGAGTTTGATGGAAAAAGCATTGATGTGGTGCGCCTGCAAAAAGCAGTGGATGAAATTTTTTCGCGCCATGCCATGTTGCGCGCGCAAGTGTCTGACCAGGGGCGTCAGCGCATCCGCAGGTTTCAGCCTGGTGTTGGCCTATCGGTGGATAATTATGTGCACTTGAGTGCGCAGGATGTTGAGCAGGTTCTGGCTCATAAACGCCAACGCATGACTCATCAATTGCTGGCGATAGCTGACGGGCAGGTTGTTGATCTTAGTCTGACATTATTACCCGGCGCTCGTCATCGCTTTCATATTGATGTAGATATGGTTGCTATTGACCCGCACAGTTTTTTAATTCTATTGGAAGACCTGGCTCGCGCCTATATGGGGACGTCACCGGAATTTGTATCGAATGACGCAGATTTCTTTAACTACCTGGCGTTGCAGGCGCAAGATAGTGAGCGCAAATTGGAGGCCGAACAGCACAAAGAGTGGTGGAGCAAAAAACTGCTAGCTATGCCCGCCTCACCTGCGCTGCCGCTGACTCCACATGGGTTTCGGTCGGAGGTTTCCAGTACCAGTTTGTCCTGCTACCTCGAGCCTGGTGAGTCTCGCTTTCTGGCAGCAATTGCCCAGGAACAAAATTGCAGTCTCACTACAGTGCTATTGGGTGTGTTCTCTATCATCCTCGCGCGTTGGTCAGCGGAGTCTCATTTCCGTTTAAACTTTCCTTTGTTTAAGCGCAAGCCTTATGTGAGCAATACCGATTCGATAGTTGGCGATTTTACAACCTTTGTTTTGCTTGATATTGAGCTGGAAAATTCGCAATCACTGGCTGAAATTTTTAAGGCAATAGAAGCTGAAATCGCTAACACCTCTTCGCATACTTCCTATTCGGGAGTGTCTTTACTGCGCGATCTGTCAAAAAGTTCACACGCAAATGAGATAGCTCCTGTTGTGTTTACGTCAGGTTTGGATGTGGGTGAGTTGTTTTCGTCGTCAGTTTTGAAATCCTTGGGACGTCCAGTGTGGTGTGTGTCTCAAGGGCCCAAGGTCGACCTGGATGTGCAAGTCGCATTGTGCAATGAACGAGTATTTATAAACTGGGATGTGCGCCTGGATGCATTTAAAGGCGAAGTGGCGAACGATATGTTCACCACTTATATTGCTGCGCTTAAACAACTCGCTGAAAAACCTCTTGTTGCAATGAGACGTGGCTACGAATTGTTACCGCAATCGCTATTGTTGCCAGCTGCCAGTGCGCCTTTAAAATCATCCCGGGTAGTTACGGGATTGACTGCAAAAATAATTGAATCGCTTCAGTCCGTACCAGAACAGAATGCGATAACGTTTGAAAATGAAACGGTTAATTATCAACAGTTAGCAGTTCATCATCACAATATTCTGGGTAATTTGCTGCACAGCGGCGTCGGCCGCGAAACCAAAGTCTTGGTAGTTGTCGATCAGTTTTATTCGGTTGCTGTAATTGCAGCATTGTTTGCAGCAGGTATTTGTTTTGTGCCAGTGTCATCCCATATGGTGGCAGGTGTTTCAAAAGAAAAACTAAATGGTTGGCTCGAACAATTAGGTTGTGATTTGGTTATCGCTCCTGATGCATTTTCCGTAACAAAATCTCACCTGACTTATACGCAGTTGTTAAGCCCTACGGCGAATAAGGCAAGGTTGCAAGAGTTGCTCACGGATATGTCGGGTCAGCCTGATCCGGTCGCATTTTTATCAATCGATGCAAATGCTGATTCAAGTATTTCCATTGAGCGAGTTTTGCGTTCCCAGCTTGAGCGTGAAGTCGATAGTATTCTTTCTGCGACCGATTTAAATAAAGATCATGTGTGCCTGTCGATCATCAATAAGTCGACTGGATTACCGATTGCAGAGCTGATAAGTGCGCTTATAGCAAATGCGTCTCTGATCCTGGTTGATTCGCGCATCACTGCTACACCTCTCCAATGGCGAGATCTCATAAAAGCTCGCGCCGTTACCCACTTGTTTGCAACAACAGCGCAGGTTTCAACTTTGATCAGGCATGCTCGCCTGGGTGAATTGGATAAGTTGACTCACTGTCTAATGTCGGGTGAAGAAATTTCGTTGGGTATGGCGCAGCATTTTATAAAGCTGAAATGCCCGGCGCAGCTTTTGTTGCAAGTTAATTGGGGTGGTGTCGCCACACCTGCAATTGTTCGTGGGGCGATTGCGACGCAAGCCTGTGGAAAAATTCCTTATCTGGCGTATCGACAGGTTTCCGGTAGCAGGTATCAGGTCATGGATAAGTACGGGCAGGTGTGCCCGGACTGGGTGGCGGGAGAATTGTATGTGGCCAATGAAGATGAGCAGAGCGCGATAGCGCAATACGCCACTACTGATGCCTTCTTGCCCGGCGGTGCGCAAGAAAATAGCTGGTTGCGCACCGGCAAAATTGCCAGCCGAATTAATTCGTCTGACATTATCCTGTCTGCAAAAAATATTATTCTGGCAGACCGTCAGGGATATCGAATTTCGTTAACTGAACTCAGTAATATTATTGCCACTATTGATGGTGTTTATGAGTCTGTTCTCATTCCACGCGCACGCAATTCTGAAGCAGAATTTGCGCTTGCCATTGTTCCTGATGATGCGCTTATTGATGTAAAGCATATACAGCGGGAATTGAGCCTGCGTTTACCGAGTCATTTCATTCCTGAGCCGGTGTTTTTGCTCGACGCTATGCCGCTTGATCAACATGGGCGGATCGATAGCAACGCAATGCAAGATCAGCTCCTGCAATCACTGCAAAATTATCAAGCATTGGAAAGCTCTGCACTACAGCAAGCGAGCGCGCTGGAGCGTACGGTAACTTATATTTGTGCGCAAATTATTGGCATGCCGAGCAATGAGCTGGATGCGGCCGATGATTTCTTTGAGCAAGGTGGGGATTCGCTGTTAGCAACTCACCTGACTGCACATCTCAATCAATATTTCCAGGGCGCCAACCTGACCGTTGTCGATGTGTTTAGTCTGCGCTCGCCCGGAAGTCTGGCTGAGCTTATCGATGATAATTTGCCGTCGACAGCGAACAAAATCGCCGAAGTATTTTTAACTGTTATTGAGGGGGAATAATGAGCCTGATTGAAGCAAGTACAACTGACGTCACACAACAGCAGCGCCAGTCTCTAACCCCCATGCAGCGTGCATATTTAACGGGGCGCAGTGATCAGGTTCCGCTGGGGGGCGTGCCTATGCATGACTTCAGGGAATTTCGTGGATCATTCCATGCGCGTGATCTTGCGCATGCAGTTGATGCGGCGGTTAAACTATATACCTGTTTACGCACAATCATTGATGAACAGCAACTAGTTCAATATGTGGTGGATGTTAAATCTGCACGTGAAAGTGTGGCGCATAATTTTCAGGTTATCGATCTCTCCGCATTTGATATGCAACATGCCGAGAATCGCCTGGACCAGCTCCGTAAAAGTTATCGCCAACAAATACATTCACTGGAGGCTTTCCCCTGGACTGTTTGCCTTGTGCAAATGCCAGTTGAATCTGCGGGGCCGCTGCCTAATTCGGTGGTGTTCACCAGTTTCGATGGATTAATTCTGGATGGTTTTTCCATTACCCAATTATTAAGTGAAATTTTTTCCGGGCAAATTAATAGTTCGGATGTACGCACTAATAATAAACCTGCAACTACTCCACCAGCTTATTTTGACAATCAGGAATCTGACCGGGAATTCTGGAAGCAAAAAATAGTGGAGCTTGGTGAAGCTAATCAATTGCCCTGGAAGCAGGATCTGGAAGCGATCAAGCAATCGGAATATTGCCGTTATGGCATTAGTGTCCAAAAGGTGAATTGGGAGAAACTCTCGCGCCTGGGTTTTAAACATCGCTTGATGCAAAATGGATTGCTATTAACCATTATTTGCGAAGTGTTATCGCAATGGTCTGAAAATGGTGAGTTAGCCTTGTCTTTGCCTATTTCCAGCTCATCGCTGAATGGTATCCCGGGAAATAGTTCTTCTTTTATTGTGGTGAACTATAGCGAGCAACTCCAGCAACCTTTTGTGCAAAAAGCACAGGCGATGCAGCGTCAAATTCTGCAGGCAATGGATCACTCTTCGTTTTCAGGTGTTGAGCTTGGAAAGCTAATGGTGCAGCAGACAGCGAAATTAATTTCGTTGCCCATAGCCATAACCAATGGCTTGACCTGGAGCAGCCAATACGGTGAAGGCGTCACGTTGGTTGATGGAATAACTCGCACCCCGCAGTTGGCACTCGATATTCGTATCACCAGCAACGCACAAGGTGATGTGCTGATTGATTTTGATTACGCAGTTGCGGCATTGGATGGCGAGATTGTAAAGGCGTTGGCGGATACCATTGATCATCGCATTCAGGCGCTTGTTCAGCTGACAGATCTTGCAGATATTTTGGATGTGCAAGTGAAAGCTATTGTCGAGCCGAAAAAGGAGCCGGCAAGTGAGAGGGATTCGGAAGGCTACACCAATTTCCTCAGACAAATGTTTCATCACCTTATGATTGAGCCCTTGCCCAAAACGGCGCTAATTTATGGCGACCGGGTTTATAGCTATCAACAGGCGGGCCAGGCAATCGCAAAAATTATCAACCACCTGGAATCCATTGGCATTGATAAAGGTGGTGTGGTTGCTATTTGTTTGCCCAAAAGTGCAGAGCATGTTTTTGCAACATTTGCCTGTGCGTTGGCAGGGTTTATCTGGGTGCCGATTGATCTGGATTCTCCCGAGGAGCGCTTGCAATATCTGTTGAGCAATAGCGAAGCTGACCTGGTGATTTGCAATAAACCTTTCGCATTTCCGCGGACGGAGAATATTCACGATATTCTCGCGCAGGGGGCATCTGAAATATCTTCCCGTGATTTTCCAATCACCAGTGATCCGGCTTATTACTTGTACACGTCCGGCAGTACCGGAAGGCCAAAGTGCGTAGTGTTGAATAACCTTGCTACCAACAATGTCTTGCGTTACAGCATCGAACATTGGAATTTGTCAGCAAGCAATATTCATTTGGCGGCGACACCCTTCCATCACGATCTATTCATTTTCGATGTGTTCACCCCTTTTGTTGTTGGTGGCACCCTGGTAGTACCTACTGAGGCAGAAAATAAAAGCGCAGCAGATTGGGCGAAATTAGTTGCGCGTCATTCAGTTAATGTCTGGAGCTCGGTTCCAGCCATTATGGACATGTTGCTTGCTGCTGCAGAACCACAACAATTATCCACGTTGCGCGTAATTATCCAGGGTGGTGATTATGTAAAACCTTCAGTCATCAAACATTTGCGCAAGATATTGCCAGAGGCACATTTGTCTTCGATCGGTGGACCAACCGAGACTACCATCTGGAGTATTTGGCACGACATTACTGAGCAGGATATAGATGTAATTCCCTACGGAACATCCGTTCCCAATAACAAATACTACATCCTGAATGAACAGAACCGTCACTGCCCGGATTGGGTAACGGGCACTATTTGTATGGCGGGTGCAAATCTTTCCAATGGTTACCTGATGGACGGGGTGCTGGAGAAAAAAGATTTTGTCACAGTGATCAGTGCGGAAGGCAATGAGCTATTGGTATTTAAAACCAGTGACAAGGGTTATCTGCGCGACGATGGTGAAATCATTATTGTTGGGCGTAAAGAAGGCTACCTGAAAGTGCGCGGTGTGAGGATCGCCTCTGCGGAAGTGGAGGCCGCCTTACGCAAAATTCCAACGCTTAAAGATGCTGTGGTATTTACTTGCATCAATCCGGTTTACGAAGGGAATGAATTGGTTGCTGCCTACATTACCCATCAAGGTGAGGATATAAGCGTTAAAGAATTCCGGCGAAATCTACAAGGCAGCCTACCCAATTCGCATGTGCCGTCGCGGTGGTTGCGGTTAGAAGAGTTCCCGTTAACCAGAAATCAAAAAATAGATCGTAAAACCCTGGCAGAGCTTGCGACCAAAAAAATATATCAAGGTTACTAATGCGGCTCGCTGCCACTTGGTTTGTAGTATTGAAAATAATATCGATTAATAGGTAATTTTTAACATGTTAAATGCGGAAGGAATTTTAAGTGCAGATAAATTATCTGCATTCCAGGCAAAGCTGCAGGAATTGGGGCTATTAGCAGAAAGCGCTGGAACAGCGGCGAAGCAAACTATTAATCAGACAGGCAGTACTACTTTTGCGCAAGGATTGTGCTCCCCCACTGAAGAACGAGCCTGGATGCTCCATCAGCAAGATCCGCTTTCTGCTGCCGGACCTTTTGCAATGGCACTCAAGCTAACCGGGGTGTTAGATATAGCGCGGCTGCAAGATGCAATCTGTCAACTTTATCAAGATGATTCGAATCTTAATATACAGTTTTTACTCAACGAATCAGGTGAATTAACCAAACAACACCAGTCTGGTAGTGTCGATTCTGTGGAAGTGCATGAGGTTAGCTCTGTAAATGAGGCGGTCAGCTATTTATTGCAAATGCAGCTGCGTCCTATGGATTTGCAACACCAACCGGCGATTCAATTTATCTTGTTGCCAATTGCATCAAATGAACTGGTGCTGGGGATTCTTGGCCATCACATATTGTTGGACGATTCAGCCTGGCAACCTGTTTTTACTGCACTGGGGCGTTTTTATGATCAGCGTTCTACGCCGGTTGGCGGGGCTAATACTTTTTTTCAGGTTGCACCGGTAGATTTGCCAGCCGCTATTCAATATTGGAGTGATGAATATCCACATGGATTGCGGAAAAGCGAGTTTCCTTTGTGGGCGCAAGCCAATACTGCAAGCCCGGTTATTGAATACCTTGATAAGGCAAATGCATTTAACCTTGCATTTACCGCAAAACGTTATCAGGCACGCATTCAGGCCGCCAGCCTGACAACCCTGGCTAGCCGTGCACAGGTTTCAGTGTTTCATAGCCTATGCGGATTATTTGGAATTTATTTGTCCAGACTATTGGGCAAGCCTGCAATCACTTTACTTTTTCCTACGGTGGGGCGTAGTGGAGTTCAACAACTGAATGCTATTGAACCCAGCTCCAATGTATTGCCGGTTACCGTAGAGTCTGCAGTCGGTGAGTTAACCGATATTCTGGTGCAGGTTAGAAATAAAGTTCTGCACGCAACGGCTAATAATATTCCATTTGAACAAATTCTGACTGCTACAAAAAGCGCACGTAATTCCCTGCCCAATGTGTTGATTACGGAGTTTGTCGACTCATCGCATTTCCTGCAGTTACCTGGAATTCAGGTGAGCCAGGTGCCAGTGCCGCCGATTGGATCTGATTATGATTTGATTCTGGCATTTCAGCAGCATGGCAATGAACAAATAACGCTGGAGTTGACCACAGGGAAATCGCTGTCTGCTACTTTGGGGGCAACGCTGTTGGAAAATTTCATTCAATTCATTCAAACGCATAACCCGCAAATAATTCCGGGTTGGTCAGCCGGTCTATCTGCCGCTGATGGTTACTCCGTGGGTGATAGTAGTCAGATAAATGAGGCTCAGTCCAACTTAAGTAAAGTCGTTGCAAGCGGAGAAATAGATTTCGAGTTGGCGGACATTATTGTCAATGAATTTAAAACAATTCTTGCAACACCGGACCTGGAAATAGACGACGATTTTTTTGAGTTTGGCGGGCACTCATTGTTGGCCACACGTGTGATCGGCAAGCTTAAAACTGTACATGGCATTGACGTTAGCATTACTGACTTCTTTAATGCACCGACCGCTGCACAGTTATCGATATTTGCGTTGCGGATAGACGATAATGGTGAGTCTGAAACTCAGCAGTCACCACAGGAAAACGAAATAATTCCTGCGTCACTGTTGCAATCCGCTTACCTTCCGGATGCTAATTTCGGTGCTGACACAATTTTCAATATTCCATTTGCCTTGCGTTTTTCCCAGTTGGTAGATGAGGCCGCTTTTCGACAGGCCTTTGAAGAGGTTATTTTTCGCCACCAGGCGTTGCGCACTTTGTTTGTGCTCGGAAGTGATGGGGCACTGCTGCAGCGTGTTATTCCCATTGGCGAAGTCGCCAATTATGCATGGTTTGATTTTTCAGATAATCAAGCCAGTAGTAATGTCAGTGTGGAGCTGCAGCAACAAGCTGATTATTCGTTTGACCTGCGCAAGGAATTCCCCATCAGGGTCAGGTTTTTCAAAGACACAAACAATGTTCAGGTGTTGTCGATTCTGATCTATCACATGTCTTTTGATGAGTGGTCAGCGGGTATTCTAATTGAGGAAGTGTTTCACGCCTATCGCAGTTTTGTGCAAGGTAAGGAGCCAGTGTGGAGTTATATCCCGGCACAATACAAAGACTTTGCTATTGCACAAAGTCGCTCATCAGTTGCCGAGCGACAATTGCCTTATTGGTTAAATTATTTAGGAAAAATTCCCCAGGCAAAACCCATTTTTCAACCCAATCGTCTGCAGTCTGTACCGGAAAGCCAGGTTGATGTAACTGGCGCATTTGTGGAGTTTACGGTCGGCGAGGATGATGTCGCTGCATTGGCGGCCTTATCTGCCGCTAATCATTGTTCTATGTTCCATGTTATTTATTCCGCGATTGCGATGAGTTTGTATCTGCTGGGTGCAGGTAAAAAAATACTAATAGGAACCTCTATTTCTGGTCGTGAAGATCCAGTTTTCCATGACACTATTGGCTTCTTCACTAACGTGGTTATGCATCATACCGAGTTGTCAGAGGAGTTGCGGATTGATCAGGTATTGCATCAGATTCGCGATCGGATAATCGCGGCGGCACCCTATTCAGAAATTCCCTTTGGTGTCGTGGAGCAGCATGTTTCTGAACAGCCACTTCGCTCGGCGCTGGACAATTTGTGTGAAATCTATTTGCAATTTCATCCGGTTAACCAACTCAATCAGGAGCTGGTGCTGGATGATGGTCGCCGCATCCAATTCCAGTTGCTGGAACCGCCCAGAAATACCTCAAAATTTGGTTTGCACTTTGAGGTGTACGAGCAGATATCAGCATTGGGACGCAGCATAAGGGGTGTTATCAATTATCGCTGCCGACATTACAACCCGGAACAAATTGGCCTTATTCAAACGGTTACTCAACAGCTGCTATGTAGCCTGGCGCGCGCGCATGCAGACGAAAATAAAAGTGGTGAAAGCAAGAGATATGCGAATCTGCGTGATCTTAGAAAGCAACTGAGTAATTTAATCTAATCACTGTATGGCTGTTTGGGGGTAAGTATGAGCGCCGGGTTGCGTCAGGATAAATATGTTCCATTTCCAAAAGAGCGCGCTGCTTTTTATGAAAAAATGGGATGTTGGGATGATGAAAACCATATTCAGTTTCTGCATCGATTAAAAACCGAATATGGAAGAAAGATTGCTGTAGTGCAAGGCAAGCAGCTGCTGAGCTATGAAGCGCTGTATTCGCGTGCGACCTTATATGCGCACCAACTTTCTGCGGTCGGAATTAAATCCGGCGATTTTGTTGTGCTTCAATCCGCTAATGTAAGCGAATTTTTTATTGTGCTGTTCGGATTGTATTTTATCGGTGCCAGACCTGTGTTTTGCCTTAACGGGCATGGCGCAGCAGAAGTGGAGGGTATTGCGCGAAATAGTGGTGCGGTTGGCTATATCAAAATCAATACGCCACAAGAAACTGAGGATGCTCAGGACATTTGCAATCAGTTTTCCCGGCCAAATTTCTCACTTTGGTTTCGCTCCACAATAGTCAGTGATGGCGAGGTAAATACGGCTGCCTTTCCCAATGCTATAGCAAGTGCTACTAAAAATGCGGATGCATATTTGGATATGGACAAACTCCAGGCGTCTGCCGAAAGCTCCAGGAGTCTTGCATTTTTGCAATTGTCAGGTGGAACAACAGGTACGCCCAAATTGATTCCACGAACTCATGCAGACTACCTTTACTCGGTAGCCATGAGTGCAAAAGTCGCGCGTCTGGACTCGCATGCAAAGATATTGATTGTGTTGCCAATAATGCACAACTTTACTATGAGCTCGCCCGGGTTTCTCGGTGCGCTTTCGGTTGGCGCAACACTGGTATTGGCCACTGATCCAAGTCCGGGACATTGTTTTTCACTAATTGAACAGCATGCCATTTCGCAAGTATCTCTGGTTCCTTCGCTGGCGAATCTGTGGGTTCATTCACCTCTGCTAGGTGCTTATGATTTAAGTAGTTTGCAGGTCATGCAAGTGGGTGGGGCAAAATTACAGCCAGAACTTGCTGCTGCAATTTTTGATCGATTGGATGTGAAACTGCAACAGGTTTACGGCATGGCTGAAGGCCTGGTGAATTTCACTTCGCTTGATGATAGCCGGGATATTTGTGTGAATACCCAGGGTAAAGCGCTATCGCCGTTTGATGAAATTCAAATTGTCGATGAGCAAGGCGTGCCGGTTGAGCAGGGCTGCATCGGGCTGATTACTACTCGTGGGCCCTACACCATTAATGGTTACTACAACGCTACTGAAGCCAACTTGCTCAGTTTTACCGAAGATGGTTTTTACATAACCGGTGATCTGGGATTTAAGGATGAGCACAACAATATTGTAGTTACAGGGAGACAGAAGGAATTGATTAATCGTGCCGGTGAAAAAATTACACCGAGCGAAGTGGAAGCGCTGATTTTATCTCATCCCCAGGTGAGGGACGTCACCGTAATTGGTGTTCCGGACAAGGCTCTGGGGGAGCGGATCAAAGCACTGGTTATTTTGCATGACCTCGCACAGCCCGTTGTGCGTAAAGATATCGTCGATCATTTAAAAGAGCGCGGAATTGCACAGTTCAAAATTCCCGATGAGATCGAATTTGTAAACGATTTTAAATATACCCACGTTGGCAAGGTCAATCGACGTCAGTTGGTTGGCTCATAAACATCGAGGTATAGCTGGAGATTCCTATGCAGATCAATGACGAAACTATCAATGACGAAACTATCAATGACAAAATTATCTATGACGTAGTTGGCGTTGGGGTGGGCCCATTTAATTTGGGGCTCGCTTGCCTGACGCAACCGCTTGGCGAGCTTAAAACCGTTTTCTTTGAAAAAAAGGAAAGTTTTGATTGGCACTCTGGAATTATGCCTGAGTGGAGCACATTACAAATTCCTTTTATTGCTGATCTGGTCAGTTTTGCTGATCCTGTTAGCCGCTTTTCATTTCTGAACTACCTGAAACAAAAAGGCAATTTGTATCAGTTTTATATTCGTGAGAACTTTTTCATTCTTCGCTCCGAGTATAACCAATATTGTAAATGGGCTTCTGAGCAACTGGATAATTTACGTTTTGGTTGCCATATAGATTCAATAACGCTGGATGATTACACCGGATGTTACCGGGTAAGTGGTGTGAATCGCGATAACAGTCGCTTTGCGGTGTTTGCGCGTAATTTAGTGTTGGGTACAGGAACCACTCCGGTAGTTCCGGATTTCTGCCTGGACTTTGTTGGCAAAATAAAACTGGGTGCCAATTACATTCATCACAAGGATGAGTGCCAAAAAACGCGCTCGATCACAGTTGTTGGCAGCGGCCAAAGCGGTGCAGAAATTTATTACGACTTGTTGATGGATGCGGATAAATATGGTTACCAGTTAAATTGGATAACCCAATCCGATCGTTTTTTTTCCATGGATCTGGGCAAGTTAACGCTGGAGTTTACTTCGCCTGATTACACCGATCATTTCTTTTCCCTGTCCCCGGAAAAGCGCGATCAGATTATTGAATCGCAAGGTGTTTTATATAAAGGGATTAACTTAAGCCTGGTTAATGATATTTATGATTTGTTGTACATAAAGTCACAAAAAGAGAATTTTAAAACGCGGTTGCTGCCGTCGACGCGCCTGGAGAGTGTGCAGCGATCTGGCGATGGATTGGAATTACAGCTCACGCAAGTCAATACGCAAAAATCCTTTTCATTGCAAACTGACACCATGATCCTGGCCATGGGGTACAGATATCAACTGCCTGAGTGCGTCAAAGGCATTGTTTCATCTCTTAATACGGATCATAAAGGGCAACTGCAGTTGCATCGCAATTATAGCGTTAATAATAAACAAAACGTATTTGTGCAGAATGTCGGTTTGCACTCCCATGGAATATCCGTTAATGATCTTGGAATGGGCTGTTATCGCAATTCCATCATTATTAACAAAATTCTGGGGCGGGATGTTTACGGCGTGGAGTCGCGCATTGCTTTTCAGGAATTTGCAGTTGCCTGATGGGACTTTTAATCGGTAGTTTTTGATTTTTTTTGGTTTTTTTCATGAAACATATTTCGCAAGGTTTGCCTGATCACTATACGATGCTGGTTAATGGAAGCCAGTATGGATTGCGGGCGTTGAGTTATCCAGCGGACCTTCCGCTTGTGCATCGCTGGATGAATACCCCTCACGTCATCCATCAATGGCAAATGAACAAGCCCCTGAATGAATTGGCGACCTTTCTGGAGAAAATGATCGTGGATGATCATCAACGACTCTATCTAATTTTACTGGATGAAACCCCCGTTGGTTATTTGGAAGTCTATGAGTGTCACCGGGACCGGCTGGCCAGATATTATGAGTCATCGATGGATGATATGGGGTGGCATCTGTTGTTTGGTGAAACCTGGTTTGAGGGGCATGGGCACTTGCGTTCGGTGCTCGCCATGATTAATCAATTTATTTTTGACGCCCTGCCGAACACCAGCCGAATTTTGTTTGAGCCGGATAGCAGTGTTACGGCGTTCAAACGGGTAGCTGGTGACCTTGCGTACACAGATGCAGGGCGGTTGGCCTTTCCGGAAAAAGACGCGACCTTATATATCTGTGAGCGGGAAAGATATTTTTCAGCCAAATCTAAATAATCGTTTCATAATCCGGGGAATTTAATTTTTATGAAATTGTTTGCAAATGCTTATGCGGCTATTTTGAAACTGGCGCTACCGCTGATCTTCATTCAGCTGTGCCAGGCCACACTGGGATTGGTTGATACCCTGATTGCCGGGCGTTATAGCTCTATTGATTTGGCTGCTGTTGGCCTTGGCAGCAACTTATGGACCCCGGTATTTATTTTATTTACCGGGGTGCTCTATGTGTTGGTGCCAAAGTTTGCGCGTGCGTTTGCGTTGGGGCAAGACGGTCAGGTTGCTAATTTATTCTGGCGTGGCCATCAATTGGGTATAGGTCTGTCGATATTTGGATTTTTACTCATTAACCTTTTTGCCTGGTTGTGTCCGGTATTGATACCCGATGCGCAAGTTGCAGAAATTAGTAAAAATTATTTGCATTACATTGCCCTGGGGGTACCCGGCTTAGTGTATTTGTTGTTGTTTCGTTTTGTTTGTGAGGGCGGCAGTAAATTATTTCCGGTGATGGCTACTTCCGTGCTATTGCTGATTTTTAACTCGTTATTGAATGTAATTTTTGTGTATGGTTGGGGACCATTTGAACCCATGGGTGGGGCCGGGTGCGGGTTGGCAACAACGATTGCTATTTATGTAACCCTTTTCTGTACCCGTTGGCTCACGCGACGCACAGTAGTACAAATAAATAGTGCGCCGAATTTTCACGAGGCATCACCAGAGTTACCGGCCAATGCTGTGCGCTTATTACTGGAAGGTTTGCCGATTGGTATTGCGTTGGTGGTAGAAGTGTTGGCCATTGTTACCCTGGCATTTTTTGCTGCGTCACTGGGCGTGGAAGTGGTGGCGGCCCATCAGATAGCTATCAATATTGCGATGGTGTGTTTTATGGTTCCAGTTGCATTGGCTAATGCGACAACGATTCGGATCGCGCATTTTCGCGCGCAAAATGATGTGCGTAACAAGCGCTACACAGGCTGGGCTGCTATGTCCCTGGCGATCATTTATGGTGTAGGTATTGGCGGGTTATTAGTGTTGTTGGGCCAGCCGATTGTGAACGCCTTCAGTACGGATCAACAGGTGTTAATTATTACTGCCGGGCTGATTGTGTATGTCGCGCTATTTCAATTATTTGATGCAATACAAATTGTGGCATCCGGTATTTTGCGCGGTGTTGAGCAATTCACTAAACCGATGCTGGTTATGCTGTTGGTTTATTGGGTATTGGTTGTTCCTGTCAGCTACGCGGTGGGCATCAAGGGCTGGGGTATTTCTGCGGGCGGCATTGATGTCATTTGGTTGATTCTGGCGTTGGGTCTAGGTGGCGCGGCACTGATTCTGACTCAGCTTAGTCGCGTTCATTTACGCTGATTCAGTAAGTGGGAGCGAGACAAACGAGCGCTGGTTGCCAAGCTTCCACTCGATTGGTGTACAACCTATCCAGCGGCGAAACGCTGCCGAGAACTTGGCCGGGTTTGCATATCCCACAGAGGCAGCCGTCTCTGTTACTGACATATTGGATAGCAGTAATGCTTTGGCTCGGTCCATTCGTTGTGCGGTCAGGTACTGGAATGGGGTATAGCCTGTCTGCTGTTTAAACAGCCGGGTAAAAGTGCGCGTATCTATATCTGCCTCGCGCGCCAGTTCTGCAACACGCAAATCTTCATCCAGGCGCTGGTTGATTATGTCCAGCACCGGGTTGAGGCGATGGGTAGCTCTACTTGGCCCAGGTGCGGTTTTAGCCTGCGTTTTGGCTTTTGACGCAATCCTGTGCAGGACTAATGACAGTCCATGATCAAAAAATGCAGACGCTGCGCCATGGGCTTCTGCCTCTTGCACGAGTGCCAGCATCACCGTGGAAATTAGCTCGTCATCCATTAAATGATTCGCTGCATTTTGCAGTTCTTCGATAGAAATGTTGTCGCTATGGCAGGCAGGAACCTCATTGAGGTTGAACGCAATCGCCAGCATATTCATTTCAGGCGAAATTCCTTCTGCTGCCGGACCTGGCATTGCAAGCCCGATACGCCCCGGTTGCCACACATCATCCATATCCACCTGATCATTGAGCTTACGTGTGCGTCCGCCTCCACCAATACACAGGCCCAATACGGCGTAAGGCTGGGCTTGGCCAACACCTGTAAAGGCATCAAATTTCGCTTGGCTAACCACAATAGAGCCTGACGGATTCGAGATAAGGCGATTTGGGCCTGGTCCCAGTTCGGCAAGCCGCACAAATAACTGATTGCGGTGAGTGATCCAATTCGCCATTGCGGATTCCTGTCGTTTTTGGATTGGTCGATTGTCTTTTTTGGAGTGGTGCAAATATTAAGCGACAGTACAATATATGAGAATTGTTTTCAATTGAGACTTTTTAACTTTATTAATGGGCTGGAGGCATAACGTGAGTGTGAAGCAGAGTAACAAACCGGGTATCCAATATTTATTGTCATTCACGCTTGCGACTATGTGTTCGGCGGCATTGGCTAGGGAAGAGGCGCCGAAAATCGAGGAAATCACTGTTGTTGGGGAAAAAACCAGCCGCACTTTGCGGGAAACGGCCTCCAGTGTTGTCGCCGTTACCGGGGATGAGTTAAACAGTATGCCGGCCGTATTTTCTACCGGAAACCTGCTCGATCAGATTCCTAATATTGTTACTGTGGAGCCAGGGAATGATGCGCCAGCGGTTCGTGGCGTTGATGGGACCGGCCCTGCATCGGGTGCCAATGCCTTTTTTGCCGGCACCCGGCCGCGCCTGAATTATCAAATTGATGGCCGTACCCTGGGCTTTAACGAGGCGCTGTTCCAGGATTCCAGTCTGTGGGATGTTAGCCAGGTAGAGGTATACCGCGGTCCGCAAAGTACGTTGCAGGGGCGCAACTCCATTGCGGGTGTGATAGTGATCAAGACTGCTGACCCAACGTTTGATTGGCAAGGCAAAGCGCGCGCAATTGGCGGCGAGCAGTCCCATCGCGTGGGCTCTTTGGCTGTTTCAGGCCCCCTGGTGGATGACTTGTTAGCCTTCCGTCTCTCGGGCGATTACCAAACCAGCGACTCTGCCGTGAAATACACCCCTTACGCGCAGGAAGATGATCCTGGCCTGTATGAATCCAAAACGGTGCAAGGCAAGCTGTTATATACACCGACCCCGGATATTCGCTCGTTACTGACTTTCGGTGTTTTTGATGGTACGGCCCCGCAATCCGAGCGTGTCATAAGACCGTTTGAAGACCGTATCGCCCAGTTTCCGATGCACCCGACTTTCCATTCCGAGAACAAATACGGCATCTGGGATACCCGCTGGACCCTGTCTGATCTTGCCGCGGTGGAGTTAAACCTTTCAACGACTGATTTCCATACCGACCGCCACGCGCTTACCGGCCAGGGAAACCTGAAGATTGATGGCGATGAGTTTGTCGTGCAACCGCTGCTGCGTTTGGGGCAGGCAGATGCTGCGCTTTCCGGGTTTGTAGGGGCTTATATTTTCCGCACGGATCAGGATGAGTATATCGACCTGTTTGGCGGCGGCACTTTTGTGGATGAAACAGATAACAACGCCATCTTCGGTGAAGGGACCTGGCAGGTTAACGAGGCCGTTGATCTAACAGTAGGATTCCGCTACGAAGAGGAGGACCGATATCGGGTTGGTGGGGCAGGGCCATTAAAGATTAACTTCGAAGATAAGTATCAGGAGTTCCTGCCTAAATCTACCCTGACCTGGCATACCAGCAGTGACTGGACCCTCGGCCTGACCGCCGGGCGTGGTTACAACGGAGGTGGTGCCGGCATTACTTTCAGCCCGCCTTTTGTCGCCTATAGCTATGACCCGGAATTTGTCTGGAACTATGAAGGTTTTGCTCGTACCCAGTTGTTGGATGGACGTATGGGCCTAACTGCAAACTTGTTTTATAACAAGTTTGAGGACATGCAGCTGCCGTTTAATCTGGCGGCTAACTCCAGTGTTATTCGCAATGCAGAGCGTGCGACTACTTATGGTTTGGAGGCTGGTGTTGATTACAGCTTTGCCTCTGCGGGTAACCAGGTGTTCCTGAATGCCGGGTTGTTGCAAACTGAGGTGGATCGCTATAACGACCCAACAGTGCAGGGCAATGATCTGCCGCGTGCACCAGCCTACTCACTGGATGCAGGGTTTACCCTGTCGCCGATTGAGAAGCTGGAGTTCACTGCCAATGTGCGTTATTCCGATGCTTACTACTCGGATGCATCCAATACCCCACGCGGCAAGATCGACCCATACTCGGTGGTCAATGCCCAGTTGGCTTACACCTGGACCAACACACGCTTCTTTGTGTCAGTTAGAAACCTGCTCGACAGCGATGATGAGGTTTCCGTCCTTACCGGCGCTACGCCGGCTGGTGATGGTGCAACGCTGGTGCAGCCGCGCAGGGTTTTGGCGGGTATTGAGGTAGGGTTTTAACGTCTATGGCTAACTCGCGCAGTTCGGTTCGCACCTGGTATCTTGTCCATAAATGGTCAAGCCTTATCTGTATGCTATTTATGTTGATGCTATGTGTGACGGGGCTGCCGCTGATTTTCCACACAGAAATCGATGAGTTAACCCGGCCTGCGCAATTATCTACCGATGTTGACCCCAACGCGCGTGCCAGTCTGGATCATATAGTTCAGCAGGCCCGCGCGGAAAAGCCGGGTTGGTCACTGATCTTTCTGGCCTGGAATGAAGATGTCCCTATTGTGAGGGCCATTCTTGGTCCGACCATGAAAGCGGGTGAGGGCGAAGCCCATATCATTTCCTATGATACGCGCACCGGTGAAAGGATAATGACTCCCCCCTCCAACGAAGGCGTGATGTACTTTATCCTCGATTTACATGGCAGCATGCTGATGGGATTGCCCGGGGCTTTGTTTCTCGGTTTTATGGGGCTGTTGCTGGTGGTGTCGGTGGTGTCTGGCATAGTCGTCTACGCCCCGTTTATGCGTAAACTGGCTTTTTCTACGGTGCGCAGGGAGCGCGGGCCAAGGCCTAAATGGCTGGATATCCACAATGTGACCGGCATAGTCACAGTGGTCTGGATTCTGGTGGTCAGTATCAGCGGTATTATCCTGACACTGGTTACCCCCATTACGGCCGTGTGGCAGCGCGATCAACTGGCGACTATCGCCGCGCCCTATCGCGGTATGCCGGCGGTGGAGCATCCGGTGTCGCTGGATTCGGCGATAGAGACTGTCTACCGGGAGGTCCCCGATGCAGATGTCTCCTTTGTGTCATTTCCCGGCAGCCCATTCGGTACTCCTCATCATTTTACTGTGGCGCTGCGCGGCGATACTCCATTGACCAAACGCTTGATTACTCTGGCTATGATCGATGCTGAAACGGCCGAGCTAAGCACTTTGGAAAAAACGCCCTGGTACCTCACAGTGGTAAACCTGTCTGTGCCCTTGCACTTCGGTGATTACGGCAGCTGGCCACTGAAAATTATCTGGGCATTGCTCGATATAGCCGCCATTTTGACCCTCGGCTCAGGTATTTACCTATGGTTGAAGCGATCACCGGCGCGTTTGGATAATCTGGTAAAAACTCATACCCCACAGAATGCAGGCCTACCCATTGAGGAGATGAAGCGATGACAGTATTGAAGAGCAAGCGAGTCAGAACCACAGGTGAGATTTTTTTCTGGCCATTGATCATCAACGTCATTTGCCTGGTTGGTGTACTTGCCGCACTTATTGGTGATGGTTGGTGGGATATTATGTCCTGGCTGACACTCGGTGTACCGGCAGTATGGTTATTACTGATAGTTACCCCTTGGCCAAACCAGTTTTTTGCGTGGGCAGGTGGTTTGTCTTCCCGGCCCAAATCAACCTGGGATACGGCAGAGTTTAAAAAGCGCGATTTGCCGGACGCATAGCGCCGCTAGAAAGGCTTGCCAGAATCGATTGGCAAACATAAGCACATAAAAAAGGGCGCAGTTTGCGCCCTTTTCTTGCTTTGCCTGAGTTAATGGCTAAAGGCATCACCGCTAGAATTCGCGATGTGCATGATCGGCTTGTTTGGCCTTTTTCAGTTGATGTTTTTCTTTGGCAGTGCGAGTTGCCGGTTTTTTACTTTCTTTGCGTTTGTCTTGAGATTTGCTCATCTTGCTCACCTCCAGTGCATAAAGTGGGTACCGCCTTTTAAGCCTAGGCGCTATCGCGCTATTTGCCAGAGGCCTGGCGTTAAAGTTTCATTCCCCAGCTGCATGTAAATCTACCAACAGTTACAATTTGGCGTTTGGCATTCACTGCCATACCAAACAGTTCTATTGCATTGCAGGGAAACGAATGAACGATCTGGGTATCGACAACTACACCAGCCTCTCTTTTAGCCAGCGCTACCGGATTTTTAATCCGCTCACGCTGCTATTTCGCGACGCCAGCCTGGAGCAGGAATACCAGGCCAATGTGGCTAGCAATATCGCGCAGCAGGTGCGTATCGCGCTGGCATTAGCCTTTGTGCTCTACCTGAATTTTGCGTTTCTGGATTACCTGTTGGTGCCGGAAAGTATGTGGGCCCTATGGGGCGTGCGCGCGATAACCTGTAGTCTGTTAGCGCTGCTATTCCTTATCAGCTATCAGGCGATTTTCCAGCGCATCCACCAGCAGATTGTATTTTTCTCCAGCATGGTGGCCGCTGGTGGCATCTTCGCCATGTTGTTAATCACCCACAACCAGTACAGTCACTATTACTACGCGGGCATTAACCTCTGCATCACCTGGACGCTCTTTATTGTGGGGCTGCGTTTTATCAACGCGCTGCGCACAGTGGTGTTGATAGTGTTGCTCTACAATTGCATCGCGTTTTATAAGCACCTGCCGCTCGCCGATATTATTTCCAACAATTTTTTCCTCATGTCCAACGCCATTATCGGCATCTTTGCGGGCTACACCATCGAGCAGCATTCGCGCTGGCAGTTTTACCAATCGCTGGTGATTAAAAACAACAGCAGCAAATTACACCGCGCCATGATTGCCGCCTCGCTCGATGCAGTAATTACTATCGATGAGCGCGGCACAGTGATTGAATTCAGCGAAGCAGCCGAGCAAATGTTTGGTTACTCGCGCGAGCAAGCCATTGGTCAATCCATCGGTGAGTTAATTGTGCCCGACGCCATGCGCGCGCAACATGAACAGGGCTTTCGTCGCTACAGCGAACAGGGGCAGCCGCGCATTTTAGGTCAGCGCCTGGAGTTGCAAGCCAAGCGCAGCGACAACAGCGAATTCCCGGTGGAACTCACCTTGCGCCAGGTGGATTTAATTGGCCGTCGATTAGTGACAGCCTATATTCGCGACCTCACTGCCCAGCGCAATGCCGAGCAGGAAATTGCTCGCCAGCGCGAAGATTTACAGCGCAATGAAAAACTTGCGGCCATGGGCACGCTGCTCGCGGGAATATCGCACGAGCTGAATAATCCGCTCGCGATTGTGGTGGGGCAAGCGCAGCTGCTGCAGGAAACCGAACAGGATGCGCGCGTGCTGAAACGCGCCGATAAAATTCGCCAGGCGGCGGAACGCTGCGCCACTATTATTAATACTTTCCTGGCAATGGCGCGCAACCAGCCGCCGCAATGCGAGCCGGTCAATATCAATCAACTGGTGCAGCGCGTGCTGGAGTTATTGGAACCGGGCCTGCGCAGCCAGCAAATCGATTTGCAATTGCAGTTGGGCAATGATTTGCCCGAGGTGCCGGTGGATGCAGATCAAGTGCATCAAGTCATTAGCAATTTAATTATTAATGCCCAGCAAGCCATGCAGGATTCAGCGCAAAAAATTCTGCACATTGAATCTATGTTGGATGAAAAACAAAACCAGATCGCCATTCGTATTAAAGATTCAGGTCCGGGTATTGCACCGGAAGTAGAGCGCCGGATTTTCGAGCCGTTTTTTACCACCAAGGCACCGGGCAAGGGCACAGGCCTGGGCTTGGCAGTGTGCAGCGGCATTATTGAAGCCCACGGTGGCCGTTTGGAATTGGAACGGCGCACAGGCAGCGGTGCCTGTTTTTGTATTCGCTTACCGTTAAGCGCGGCATAAGTTTTTTGTTCGACTAACAACGCACAACAGTTAATAACCAGCATCAAGTGAACAACATGAGCACTCAATACCAAATGATTGTGGTCGATGATGAAATCGACATTGCCGAAACCCTCGCCGACTATTTTGAAATGCAGGGCTTCGTGGTCAAAGTTGCGGTGAACGGCCAGGAGCTGAAAAAAATCCTGCCGGAATTTACCCCGCACATTGTGCTGCTGGATTTAAATATGCCCGGTGAGGATGGCCTAACCCTCACGCGCTATTTGCGCGAGCACACCCGCGCTGGAATTATTATGGTGACGGCATCGGCCGGGCAGGTGGATATGGTAGTCGGCCTGGAAATGGGCGCCGACGATTATGTCGGCAAGCCGTTTGATTTGCGCGCGCTACTGGCGCGTGTGCGCAGTGTATTGCGCCGCACACAAAATGAATTGCCCGCGAATACGCAACCGGTGCAAGATGCGCGCAAAAAAATTGGTAAATGTTTGCTCGATGTAGATGCACGCAAGTTGTGGGATGGTGAGACCGAAGTGCCGCTAACGGCGATGGAATATGATTTATTGATGGTGTTCCTGGCTAACCCCAACCGCCCCTTATCGCGCGATTATTTGCTCGAACTCGCCCACAAAACCGATGCTGATCCTTTCGATAGATCCATCGACAGCCGCATCACCCGTATGCGCAAAAAAATCGAACTCGACCCCGACAAACCCGCCACTATCAAAACCGTTCGCTCGGTGGGTTATGTCTACATTCCTAATGCCTAGGAAGTCGCAGCAATGTATTTATGTAGGTACGATTAGCGCAGCGTAATCGTACGCATGTTATTCGCCCGCTTTTATTTTCCCGCTGTTATCCCCACACCAGTTGGTGGGATAAATTCCTGCTTTTACCTATTTATGAACTGCTGAGTAAGGCCAAGAGAATTGGGCATTTCCTTGCTTCTTGAGTTTTATAGATTGATTTTTCATACGTACGATTACGCTGCGCTAATCGTACCTACTTGCTGCCGCGATATCTTTGATTTTATTATCGGGATCAAGCGTCAACTTCACGGCTTTATATTTGAATTCTTTAGAGTAAACCCACGTCCGACGTGGGTTGT
>JAGKWY010000240.1 GCA_021151625.1 Gammaproteobacteria bacterium
ATTGTTTCATTGTGAGGTAGACAAACCCTTATGGCGCAGAAGCGTTATCAAAGCGCAGGATGAAAACAACAGATAAGCGGAGTTTAGTCAGGGTTTGCGCCGCAAGCAACAACCGTAAGCAATCTCTATGCCTAATAAATAAATAATGTTACTTGTCAAGTTGTTTGTCGCAAGGAACTGCTGGGTAAATAGGTAATGCCCGGCAGGTCGATGGGTTAAATAGTGATGGATATGTGTCTGCGGCTGCAGCGCGTTAGGGAATGCAATTTACCTAGAGGCGGAAATGTTCGCCCAGATAAACTTCGCGCACCTTGCTATTGCTCAGTACTGTCTCCGCATCACCCTGGGCAATAATGTGGCCTTCACTCACAATATAGGCGGTTTCGCAGATATCCAGGGTTTCACGGACGTTGTGGTCGGTGATAAGCACACCTATGCCGCGATCTTTCAGGTGGCGGACGATCTCTTTGATATCGTTCACCGAAATCGGGTCAACGCCGGCAAAGGGTTCATCGAGCAGGATAAACTTGGGGTCGGTTGCCAGGGCGCGGGCGATTTCTACCCGGCGGCGTTCACCGCCCGACAGCGCCATACCCAGGCTGTCACGGATGTGGGTGATATGGAATTCGTTAAGCAGTGACTCCAGCTTTTCCTTGCGCTGGGCAGTGTTCATATCCTGGCGTGTTTCCAGAATCGCCATGATGTTATCGGCCACGCTCAGCTTGCGAAAAATAGAGGCTTCTTGCGGCAAATAACCAATACCGGCGCGCGCGCGGCCGTGGATGGGCAGGTTGGTGATGTCGCGCTCGTCAATCAATACCGTGCCATTATCGGCGGGCACCAAGCCGGCGATCATGTAAAAACAGGTGGTTTTGCCAGCGCCATTCGGCCCGAGCAAGCCGACGATATGGCCGCTTTCCACAGTGATAGAAACATCAATAACAACCTTGCGCTTCTTGTAGCTTTTGGCGAGATGGCGAGCGTGCAAACGGGACATAGGCTTAATTTTGTGAGCTGGTGGATGGAGCCGCGGTGCTACTGGTATCGGCAGGAGGGTTTGCTGGTACTGGCGCTTGCTCGTCGGGCTTTTTGATTTCTATGGCTTCGTCTTTGGCGCCTTTCGGAGGAATCACAATTTCAATACGTTCAGCATTTCCATCGGCACTGCTATTACCGCCAGCCGCTTTCATAACTTCCTTGACCAGATCGTAATCAATGCGCGGGCCCTTCATAACGGCACCGTTTTGTTCAACAGAAGCATCTTCAATCAGCAGCAAGCGCTGGTTATCTGGTGTGTAAGTAATTTGTTTTGCAGCAGCAGTTACCAGACCCTGGTCTTTTTCCGGCTGCTGTTGGAAACGGGCGGGTGCGCCTTGGGCCACCATTTTTTCTACATCGTTATCGGCATTGGTGTGGATCACAATCGAGTCAGCAGTAATGACCAGTGTTCCCTGCTGAATGATTACCGAGCCGGTGTAGGTGGCAATGCCATTTTTTTGATCGACAGTAAGCTTTTCAGCGGAGCCGCGAATGGTTTCGTTTTTATCGGTGGGTAGCGCAAATGACTGGCAGGCACAGGCGAGCAAGCTGGATGCAACAAAGAAACGCGCAATGCGTAAGGGTTTTTTAACGAGGGTCATAAACAGCCTTAACCTGGGACTTTAACTGAAGCCGACTTTGCACCAGGTCGGCATCCATACCTAGAGCGTCTATCTGGCCTT
>JAGKWY010000140.1 GCA_021151625.1 Gammaproteobacteria bacterium
AGCTTTTTCTTTTTCAGATTTCGCTTGCCGGTGACTTCACTCAAAGCCATTTGCTTTCGCCCTATCACCACTCACCGCTTGGCGAGGCGCGCATTATACACATTAACTTTCGCTTGTAAACTATTAATTTTCTTGATTTTTTACAAGCTCATCAAACCAATCATTACCACTCGATCCGCTTGATGCTCGCCCTGGCGAGGTCGCGCACTATACGCACCACCCCAACACCAGGCAAGCTTTATTTGAGATATTCTTTCAATTGCGCGCACTTACAAAACAAAGCGGTTTTTATTCCACCGAACCGGTCTTTTTCGCACCACCAAACACCGCTTTAAACCCTTTTATTAGTGGAGCAGACAACGCATAAAGAACCGCAATAGCCAAAATTCCCTGCTCCTGATAAATGATCAGCGAAGCAAACACCAGCACCACCAACAACATAAAGGCAAAAGGAACTCGACCACGGAAATCCATACTCTTAAAGCTGGAGTAACGAAAACTGGATACCATCAACAAGCCGGTGAGCGCAGTAACCACCGCAACCACAATTCCCCAGGGCGACTCAGGCACAGAAGACGACCACACCCAAACCATACCAGCAATGACAGAAGCGGCCGCCGGGCTCGCCAAGCCAATAAAATATTTTTTATCCACAACCCCAATTTGGGTATTAAAGCGGGCAAGACGCAAAGCAGCACAAGCCATATAGATAAATGCCGCCGCCCAACCCCAGCGCCCCAAATCCTGCAACACCCAACTAAACACCACCAACGCCGGCGCCACGCCAAAAGAAACCATGTCCGCCAGACTGTCGTACTGCTCACCAAACGCACTTTGAGTATTGGTCATACGCGCCACACGCCCATCCATTCCATCGAGCAACATGGAAACAAAAATAGCGATAGCAGCATGGGTGAAATTGCCATTCATGGCAGAGACTATGGCGTAAAAACCACCAAATAAGGCCCCCGTAGTAAACAGGTTCGGAAGGAGATAGACACCGCGATGACGAACTTTTTTGCCCCCCTCCGAAACCTCTTCCACCAGATCACCAAAAGGCAGCGGACCTTCATTGTCGACGGGATCCTGCTTGGGCGCTTCGTTATCCTGCTGACTCATACATGTATCTCCGATTGCGGGAGCGCCATTCTACACAGCCAGAAACAAAAAACGCGGCCTAAGCCGCGTTTTTTTATCGGGAGAAAAGACCGCTTAGTTTTTGGTCTGATCAACGATTTTGTTAGCCTGAATCCAAGGCATCATGGCACGCAGCTTGGTACCAACAACCTCAATACCATGAGCAGCATTGTTGCGACGGGCAGCAGTCATTGAAGAGTAGTTAGTTTGCCCCTCCAGGATAAACTTCTTGGCGTATTCGCCAGTCTGGATGTCTTTCAATGCTTGACGCATTGCCTTACGTGACTCTTCGTTGATCACTTTTGGACCAGTCACGTACTCGCCGTATTCAGCATTGTTAGAAATTGAGTAGTTCATGTTCGCGATACCACCCTCGAACATCAGGTCAACGATCAACTTCAATTCGTGCAAGCACTCGAAGTAAGCCATTTCTGGCTCGTAGCCTGCTTCAACCAGAGTTTCATAACCCATTTTCACCAACTCAACCGCACCGCCACACAGAACAGCTTGCTCGCCGAACAGGTCGGTTTCAGTTTCGTCTTTGAAAGTGGTTTCGATGATACCGGTACGGCCGCCGCCTACGCCTGATGCGTATGACAGAGCAGTATCTTTCGCCTTGCCTGATGCGTTTTGGAATACCGCGATCAAGTCAGGTACACCGCCGCCACGTACGAATTCAGAACGCACAGTGTGACCCGGTGCTTTTGGGGCGATCATGATCACGTCCAAATCTTTGCGTGGAACTACTTGGTTGTAGTGAATCGCAAAACCGTGAGCAAACGCCAGAGTAGCGCCTTGCTTGATGTTTGGTTCGATTTCTTCTTTATACAGTTTTGATTGGAACTCGTCCGGAGTCAGGATCATTACTACGTCAGCAGATTTAACCGCAGTCGCAACATCAGTTACTTTCAAGCCATGAGCTTCTGCTTTTCTTACAGTGGCAGAACCAGTACGCAGACCAACAACTACATCAACACCTGAATCTTTCAGGTTGCACGCGTGAGCGTGGCCTTGTGAACCGTAACCGATGATGGCTACTTTCTTGCCTTGAATGATAGAAAGATCAGCGTCTTTATCGTAATAAACGTGCATAGCAAACTCCTCAGGAGATGGTGATACCGATCAACAATAAGCAATTGCAGGCCGGCTTGGATAAAAGGCCGCCAGTGTAGATAAACACTTGCATCGCGTAAAATGATATATTCGCAATTCAATGTTTCATTTTATGCAACACAGCTATTAGAGCCGCCCTTTTTAATTGATGGCATTTTATGGATATCACCAAACTCCGTCTCTTCTGCACTCTCGCCAGCAGCCTTCACTTTGGCCGTGCCGCAGCCAGTGCCCATGTCAGCCCATCCACCTTGAGCCGCAATATCAAGCAGCTTGAGGAGGATTTAAAGGTAAGCCTGTTTGTGCGCGACAACCGCTCGGTAGTGCTGACCCACGAAGGCGAGCAGTTTTTGGAGTTTGCCAAGGAGGTAATTCGCCAATGGGAGACTTATCAGGAGTCGCTACTAGCCCAAGCCGACCAACTGCACGGGCAGCTCAGCATTTATTGCTCGGTCACGGCGAGTTACAGCTTCCTCTATGAAATTCTCACAGAGTTCCGCGTCAAACATCCCGGCATTGCAATCAAGTTACACACCGGTGACCCGGCACAATCCATCGAACGTATCCTCGCCGGTGAAGAAGATATTGCGATTGCCGCCAAACCAGAAAAACTTCCTGCGGGCATCAGCTTCAAACCTATTAATAGCTCGCCACTGATTTTTATCACTGCTAATAATGAAGATTGGCAAGGGAAAAGCTGGGAGGAAATTCCGGTGATTATTCCCGAGGAAGGATTGGCGCGGGAGCGCCTGAATAATTGGTTTGCATCGCTCGGCATCAAACCGAATATTTATGCCGAAGTAAAAGGTAACGAAGCGATTGTAAGCATGGTGAGCTTAGGATTTGGCGTTGGCGTTGCGCCGCAAATCGTTGTCGATAACAGCCCGCTTGCCAACAAAGTAAAACGCTTTGACCCGCAACCGGATTTAGGCCCCTACGACACAGGGATTTGCGTGATGGAAAAACGTTTGAAAAGCCCGATTGTGAATGCGTTTTGGCTGCAATTGGCAAACGACAAATAATGCCGCGCAAGTTTGACTGATAATTCGGCATCATTGATTGCATCAAAATTTCACCCAGATGAACCCCCATCAAATAAAACTCTGTTAAATGGACATAGAAAAACAGGATCCCGCCATGATCAATGATTTAAAAATTGAACCCACAAAACTTGCGGCCATATTGACGATTCTTATTATGATGGGCCTGTGCCCCTCATCAGCCAAGGCTTTAGACCACCACTCCAATTCAGACAAGGAAAAAGAAATAGCTCGACAATGGTTAGAAAAAAACTATACAAAAACTGCAGCCAAACCGCTCATGCAGGCATTGCTATCGCAATATTTTCACCCATCATCAACATTATTGCCTTTTAGCAGCAATGAATCCGCCCCTATAAAGGGCCGAATCATTCTCAGCTTGATGATATTGCAATGTGAAAATTATTCACAACTCAGTTATTGCAAAGACGCAGCTTTAGAAAACGACCTTGTAAGGTTAAATCCAGAAAATTTATTCCCTTATCTGCTTCAATTCAATCACCATGTAACAACCGGGGATATGAGCCGTGCCTTAATAAGTTTAAAGAAAGGTCTTATCGCCACAGAGGTTAACGACTATTACTTTGATAAGGTCTGGTATTTACGCACCGAGCTAACAACTCTAGGCATCCAGAGGAAAGGAGCAAACTTGTTAGCAGAGGAATTTAGTGGCCTGGGCTTAGATAAAATCTACAACAAAATTATGCCCACATGCACAGAAAATTCAAAAACCAGCACTGAGTGGGCGTCAGTCTGTTTAAAAATAAGTGATAGACTTGAAGCAGGGACCACTTTTATATCCAACGTTGTTGGCGCAGCCCTGAGAAGAGACACCTTAAAAGCTGTGTCAGCAGATGAAATAAAAATTAATGCTGCGCTTACTCGTCGCAAGTTCTATAACACCTTTAGAGAGGAAGCCAGATTGAAACTGCCTACCTGGGATGACCCGGCACAAAAACCAGATAGCTATTATCAAAATGCAGTGACATTCGGAGAACTTAGAGCAATTCAAATCATGTTAGATGAAGCCAGCGTCCTTCAACTGAATAAATAATATCCCGATATAAAACACTAACGAAACGGCCTACTCAAAAACGGCGATCCAGCCAACCCAAAACGCCAGGGCAAATCCATGGCTTTGGAAATGCCAATACGCGGGCCACTTACAACATTTACCGGCGCACGTGCGGGCAATAACTGGAAAGGTTTTTGTACAAGGGAATGCCCGTTAAATGCGTGCACGATTTCCAACGCTTGCCCCACTCGCCCAGGTCCTGAGCACAATAATTTTTCAGATTCAACACTGCGCCGCGCGCGCATTATTTCCAATCCCTGTGTTGGCTGAATGGCGCGAATTAAAATCCCAGCACCATGGCCTTCGGGCGAACAAACGAAATTCAAACACCAATGGATTCCATATGAGCGATAAACATATGCTCGCCCCGGTGGACCAAACATGGAAGCATTGCGCGTACTCGGACCAGAAAAAGTATGTGATGCAGGCTCAGATTGATCGTAAGCCTCAACCTCCACAATGATGCCGCCCACGCCATTTACAAAAAATTGCGCTCCGATTAATTGCGGGGCGACTTCATGGGATGGTGCGGAGAAATCAATAAAGGGTTTACTCATTAATACCCCGGGTTCAACTGCAGAAAGTAAAAAAGCCGAACCCGTAAGATTCGGCTTTTTAATAATACAACGAACGCTGTATTAGTTATTCGACTTGCGGCTAAACAACTTGCCAAGCAAACCAAACAGAGCGACAGCACCAATAATAATAAATTTTTTGAACGCAACAAAAAGTGCTGCCAGTTTAGCAAAGAGCCCCATCTTGGTCGCAACACCACCAGCAACCAACGCCGCCAAACCATATTCTGCAACATGATCCGTATCTGCATTAAAGTCTTCGTAGCGATTACCCTGAGTAAATTCAGTCACCGCCAACAGCTCCGGCATTTGCATTTTAATGTTAGAAATCTGGTTCATGCCCGCTACCGCATTTAATACCAACACACCTTTGCGCCCCAAAATGCGAATGTTGTAGTTCAGCGAATTTTCGCCAGCATTATCGGTAGAAAACTCTTTGGCCCAATAATATTTATGGGTATTTTGATCATAATGCGGCGGCTCAGCCCAACCGATCAACAACATAGAGCCATAGCCTTGTTTCTTGCGCTCTTCGTTAACAGCTACGGACTCTTCTTTCATATCCGTTAACAGGTCAGAGTAATCGATACTGTCGGCATCCTCATCACTGACATAGCCATCTTCATCATAAGTAATAACCACACCCCAACCTTCGGCAGCCAGGGGGCTGACACTGGTAGGAATAATCATCCCCAGGGTTTCATTACCGGGTGGATTACCCCAGGCGTCTACCAATAATTTTTCGGTGCTTTCGGGTGATAAATACTGAAAGCCCTCTTTCAAATTAATAGTCGCAACCTGATTCGGCAGCGTGATGCTTCCCGACTGGGGCTTTAAGGACTGGAGAAATTCTTCAGCACTGATTTGCGGCTCTTCAGCAGCAGGCGCCTCTTGTGCAAAAAGATTCAAACTGAAAAGTGCGAGAAAAGGAATAACGAGAAGTTTCATAGAAAAGCATCCATGTTTGTTAGAGTGAATGACCAGGCATTCAAGTGCCCGGCTGGCGAGCATATTAACAGCTGTCGCCTTAGTTAACGACATTCAACACTCCATGCTTCTAAATCAAATAATTATAAAAAAGGCCGATAACCTCACGGTTATCGGCCTTTTGAGCATCAACCCAAGTGCTTACAAACTCAACACCTTCTCGCCGCGGAAAATATCCACACAGCGTTTTACTTCCGCACGTGCGCACCTGAGGCTTTGACTTTGATCAGTATTAGTCGCGCTCAATGTGCGAACCCTCGGTCAAATCAGCAAGATTTATCACATCAGTTATTTATTAAGGCACTTGGTGATTTGCTCGGCTCACCCCTCTTTTCTTAGTTCCACATATTACCCGTCATATTGATGGCAATTACGAATTGATTATTTCAATTTTTTTGCGTCTATGGACACTAATAATCACAATACCAACGACTAGTATAGTCACTAAATAATGTGGCTCTGGTACGTGACTTCTAACCAAATAATATCCGGTATATCCTCCAAGCTCGTAAGCATCTGGATGGCGCCGTGCAACAGCGTTAACATCATATTCCTCTTTGAATACGATACCCGCCACCAAACCCAAAAGCGGATCATTGATAATTCCTTTTAATCCGTAGGTTCTCCACGGTGTATATTCTACTGAACCCAACTCATAACCAGCGGGGGAGTTATTTAAATAGGTTGAAAGATTCACCCAAAACGCCCCTGCCGCGTGACTCTCAAAGTAATTAAAAGAAGGGTTACCTGTAAGAGCATTCCACATGGTGAGGGTTGCGAAATCATAGCGAGTCGCAAAACGCCATCCCTCCAGATCGCCACCAACTACGAGCCGCAGGGATACTTCTTCTAATGTTTGCCCCCCGGTTTCGGTTAAATCAAGCCAATCAAGGCCATTTTCTTTGTCCCATATATGGTTACTAGAAGGAATAATTTCTCTCGCTTCGCTTTGGGCAGTCAAAAGCAAAACAAGGGCAAACAATGACCAACCCTTACGTAAATTTAAGTACGACAACATTTTATACTCCTTCATTGAATTAACGAGGCTACTAAAAAACTTCAATATCCACAGGGTCAGCGCAATTTCGCCGCATAAACCAATACTTATTATTTTGTAAATCGTATCGATAATACCTAGACCAATATCTTCTAGCATAAAGGTGGTTACGTAATATATTACTACCTATAACAGCGGATGTGAGACGTTCAAGAAAACAAGGATGCGCCCTGGGATCAGCAGCACATTTTAAATATCCATTTTCAGCTTATTCATTGCCTTTTTAAGATAAAAAAAGCGGGAGCATTTGCTCCCGCTTTTTCCACATCAACTAACCCCTACAAACTCAACACCTTCTCGCCGCGCGAAATACCGCACACGCCGGTGCGCACTACTTCGATAATCGCTGCATCGCCGACGGCTTGTAAAAACGCGTCGAGTTTGTCGCTCGCGCCGGTGATTTGGATGGTGTAGAGGGTGCTGGTGACATCCACGATTTGACCGCGGAAAATATCCACACAGCGTTTTACTTCTGCGCGTTGTGCACCTGAGGCTTTGACTTTGATTAGCATGAGTTCGCGCTCGATGTGCGAACCTTCGGTTAAATCAACAAGCTTTACCACATCAATTAATTTATTGAGGTGTTTGGTGATTTGCTCGATTTTGTGATCATCGCCAATGGTGGTCAGAGTCAAACGCGAGAGCGTTGGATCTTCCGTGGGTGCAACAGTGAGGGATTCAATGTTGTAACCGCGTTGGGAGAACAAACCAACTACACGCGAGAGTGCACCGGGAGCATTTTCCAGAAGAACAGAAATAATACGTCTCATCTTATGTGCGCTCCGTTTTGCTCAGGAACATATCGCGCATGGATTGCTGCGCAATTTGCATTGGATAAACGTGTTC
>JAGKWY010000042.1 GCA_021151625.1 Gammaproteobacteria bacterium
TGCAGACGTAAATGTACCTGCATCACAAAATTATCAATCAGTAACAATTTCAGGTGTCAAATTGTTACAAGGTGCCAACAAGTTACGGATTTACTCAAAGTCGGGTGCGTATAATCTCCACTCGTTAGTGTTACACCCTTGATGCTTTTTCTCGTGCTGTAGCAAATCGTTTTCCGATTTAGCTATCCCTTCGGGAGCCTTTAGGCTCCCTTTTTTCGTTTAACAAATTTGTAAAAAATTCTGCTTTATCTCTTTTTGTTTTTTTCTATTTTTATTTCTGTTTTCAACTTCGCTTAATACCGCTATTTGTGTGATCTACCACTAAGTTTTCCTTTTGTTTGCTTGCTGCTGTTTAACCGAACCAAATTATTTGCGTTCGCTGTGGTTGTTCGAACCTGCTGTGCGTAAATTACCGACACAATTTTCGCGATTCAATAGTCTCCAGATTTAAACCGCTCCTGGGTGTAAACAGCTTCTGGATTTAAATCGCAGATTATTGATGCATCAACTCATCTGCAAATAGATTCATTGAATTTGCAGTTGCAGCAAGACCAACAGCAAACACAGCAGGAACATAATATGAATAATTCCACGCTCAACCAGACCCGCTTTAAAAAGTACACGCGTCGTTTATTGTCTATGGCAATTGCCTTATCGGCCATGAGTAGCCTTGCCCAGGCACAAACACTCATTTGGAGTGATGAATTTAATGGCACCCAGTTAGACCCGAATGCCTGGAATATTGAAACCGGTACCGGCATTAATGGTGACTGGGGCACTGGGCAATTGGATCGCGCGACAGATCGCCCGGAAAATATCAGTATCAAGCAAGGTATTGCCGGTGCTGACGGTGGGGCTTTGGCCATTACCACCCGCAAGGAATTTTATGTTGATAAGGATTACACCAGTGGTCGCATCAACACCGCGGGTAAAGTGGCGTTCGGCCCCGGTTATAAAATTGAAGCGCGCGTTTGGGCAAAAGATGTGAAATACAAAGGGCAGGGTTTTGCCTTCTGGATGATGCCCAATGAAATTCCAGCCGGTGAAGATCACCTGATGTGGCCACAAGGTGGTGAAGTGGACATTATGGAATATGTCGGTTCAATTCCTTTCCACAATTTGGGTACCGTGCATTACGCCTGGTTCTGGGAAAATAATGCATACCAGGATTGGAACCACGGCCACCTCGGCGGTTATTACAGCTTTAAAGATAAGCAAGGGCCAGATGAACCCGAGTGGATTCAAGTGGACCTAGGTAGTGCGCAGGCGTTTAATCAAGTGGTATTAAATTGGGAGGGTGCTTACGGCAAAACCTACAAGATCCAAACCTCTAATGATCAAGTAAATTGGACCGATGTTTATTCCACTACAACCGGTGATGGTGGCGTAGATGTTATCAATGCAAATGGCAATGGCCGTTATGTGCGTATGTACGGCACCGAGCGCGCAACGGAATGGAGTTATTCGCTGTTTGAATTTGAAATTAAAAATTCTGCCGGTACTAACCTCGCGTTAAATCGCCCCGTCACTGTTTCATCATTGCAAGCGCCGGATCTTGCTGCCGCCAATGCAGTGGATGGTCAAACCTCCACGCGCTGGAGCAGTAATTTGCGTAACCCGGGTTACGGCAATTATCCACCGCTAGCGAATGATCAAAATGCAGGAAGCTGGGGTTGGCACACCTACGGTGTAAATTGGCACAACGATCGCATCGAATTTTATGTGGATGGCAATGTGTATCACATCCATTATTTAAATGATGGCGGTGCATTTCCTCCTGCAGATGGTAACGATTCTGCACGCACGGAGCTTCGCAACGGTAAACGCACGTATGTTTCCGAATATTCCAATCACTTCCCGGAATGGCATCCGTTCGAGCATCAAATGTATTTAATTTTAAGTTCGGGCGTTGGTGGGCAATCCGGTTTTACTTACGGTGGTGGCATTGTGCCTGAAGCAGTATTCCCAGCGTCTACCTTAATTGACTGGGTGCGTGTGTATTCATTGGGTGGTGGTAAGCCGCCAGTGCTTCCACCTACAACGCCCCCAGTGAATCCACCGGATAATACTAATCTCGCGTTAAATAAAATTGCGGTGGCTTCATCGCAAGAAGCGGATGCTATGTCTGCAACGCAAGCGGTGGATGGTAATACCAATTCGCGTTGGGCCAGCCAATGGACCGATGCGCAATGGATTTATGTGGATCTCGGCAGCAGCAAATCCATTAATCGCGTGTTATTAAAGTGGGAGGCGGCTTACGGCAAGTCCTATCAAATCCAGGTGTCGGATGACAAAGTGAATTGGACCACTATTTATTCCACTGTCACCGGTGACGGCGGTGTGGATGATATTACTGCATCAGGCACTGGCCGCTATGTGCGCATGAACGGCACGCAACGCGGAACCGGTTATGGTTATTCGCTGTTTGATTTTGAAGTCTACGGTGGTGGCGGAATTACTCCACCAGTCACCACCAACAAAGCATTGAATAAACCCGCCACGTCTTCAAGTGACGAAGGCGCCGCCTGGAATGCCGCGCAAGCGGTGGACGGCAACGTGAATACCCGTTGGGCCAGCCAATGGAGCGATGCACAATGGATTAAAGTGGATCTCGGTTCAGTGCAAAGCATCAGCCGCGTAAAACTCAACTGGGAAGGTGCTTTCGGAAAAAATTATCAGGTACAAACCTCAACCGACAATGTGAACTGGACAACCATTCACACAGTAACCAACGGTGATGGTGCAATTGATGATCTCACGGTAAATGGCTCAGGCCGTTATGTGCGCATTAATGGCACAGCGCGCGGCACAGGTTATGGTTATTCGCTGTGGGATTTTGAGGTGTATTAATTACCACTACAAATAGGTGTGATTTGTAGATAAAAAAGGCGGCATTTTTGCCGCCTTTTTTATGTTGTTAAGCTAAAGAACAGAAGACCAATAAGTATCCTTACTCTAGATTGACTGCGGTATGACGTGCATTATTCAATAGTGCCGTGTGCATAATGGAAATTCAGCAAATTGCTAATCCGGTGCTATTCTTGGCCTACATCCTTCCCTAAATTAAAACGCCCTGGATTAAAACAATTGTTAACTTGTCCCAATTGCGAGAGCTATAAGACAACAGAATCTTTCAAGGTTTTGGAGAATAATTACGTTTGTCCTAATTGTGAATGTAAATTTCAACAGCTCCCGGATGGAGAATACAAAATCATCTCGCCCAGGATTTCCTACATGGGGTATATTTGTATTGTTACTGCAATAGCCTTGATATTGATGGCTGTACATGTAGATGCCATCTATTTTTATATGATGTTTGATATTGTCTTTTTTATGCATCTCTATTATGCGTTTAAACTAAAAATCGTATATACACCAGTAAAAATATGTTTGTTATCCCGCGATCTTTCCTTCACTGAATTAATAACCGCTACCCTTGTGCTGTTGTTGCATTTTTTTGGGTTTGTATTTTTTTCAGGAGTTTTACTTGGGTTGATAAAACTCAATTAGGGCGCATCGTTGGCAGTTGTAGGAAGGGGCGGTATTGCCATACTAGTGTTTTTTGTTTGTGCCTAATGGTGTTGCATTTTTTGTCGGGGATTTCTGGATGGCCAAGTAAATGTTTACAAGGGTGATTTAATTTGAAGCAGATTAATGGAAGTTATAACTTGAAGTTAGTATTTATTTTTTCTATAGCAGTTTTATTCGCGAAAAATTTGTCTGCGGCCAGTTTCGATTGCTCACAGAAGCTTTCAAATATCGAAAAAATGATATGTGCAAATGACGCATTATCTGAATTAGATCAGCAATTATCTGAAGTTTATATAAAAGCTATTAAAAATACGGCTGATAAAGGTGATTTGAAAAATAGGCAAATAGGATGGCTGAAACAGCGCAATAAGTGCCCGTCTGCCGACTGTTTGGTAGATATCTATCGATCCAGAATCCAGGAATTAGAAATAGTTCAATTGAGGAAAGAGGGTGTGGCTGCATCAGCTATGGCAGGGGCGAGATTTGATTTAATAAATGGTAAGCAATACGAGGTGTGCCGAGTATTCAATAACTACTTGAACTCTGCCTATTACAAGCAGGGCGGATAAAACAATGGATAATCTTCTTGCTGTAGCTTTGTTGGGTAAAAATGATGAAAAAACTAATCGCTGTACAGATTTTATTTCAAAAAATATGATCCATTTAAAAGACGGCCAGTTTGACGGAAAGTGGGGTGGAATTATGGAAAGCAGTACCCCATTTGTTTTTGCGGGTAAAACGTATATTGCATACGGGACTACCGCAGTAAGCTTTTCGGCAGCTGAAGTGTATCCCGATGGACGTAAGCATGCTTCGCCATCCACTTTGTCAAAAAATTTTATTTGTGAGTTTAAGAACTTAAATTATGGAAAGTCAGGGGATTAAATGACAACAATTGGCCCTAAGCTAAGGGTTGCCATTTCAAGTGGTGATCGTGCTGCCCGAATGAAAATAATGGATGAAATAGCCCCTTTAACTTTTAATGGACACTGCTATCCAAAGGGCGGGCATAATTACATTTTTAACAATTTTGGCATGAAGAATATATAGGATATTAAAAAATGAGTTATGCCCGGATAGCCAAGTAAATGTTTATAAAGGTGGTTTAATTTGAAGCAGATTAATGGAAGTTATAACTTGAAGTTAGTATTTATTTTTTCTATAGCTGTTTTATTTGCGCAAAATTTGTCTGCGGCCAGTTTCGATTGCTCAAAGGAGCTTTCAAGTATCGAAAAAATGATATGTGCAAAGGACGCATTATCTGAATTAGATCAGCAATTATCTGAAGCTTATATAAAAGCTATTGAAAATACGGCTGATAAAGATGGTTTGAAAAATAGGCAAATAGGATGGCTGAAGCAACGTAATAAGTGCCCGTCTGCCGACTGTTTGGTGAATATCTATCGATCCAGAATCCAGGAACTAGGAACATTTCAATTGAAGAAAGAGGGCGTGGCTGCATCATCTATGGCAGGGGCGAGATTTGATTTAATAAATGGTAAGCAATACGAGGTGTGCCGAGTATTCAATAACTACTTGAACTCTGCCTATTACAAGCAGGGCGCAAATGCTGTTTTGGGAAGTGGATGTTGATTTAAATAATGATAAAACCTCGGATAGCTTTCTTGTTGTAGCTTTGTTGGGGCAAAAAGATGCAAAAACTAATCGCTGCTCAGATTTTACCTCAAAAAATATTATTCATTTGAATGCTGGAAGGTTTAGCGGTAAATGGGGAGGGATTATGCGAAGCAGCACCCCTTTTATTTTTGATGGTAAAACATTCATTGCCTATGGCAACTCTTCTTATGATTTTTCAATAGCAGAAACTTCACCAGATCAGGATGAGAGGGCGTCGCTTCGAACATTGCAAAAAACATTTATTTGTGAGTTTAAGAACTTAAGTTATCGATCAAATAGCCCCTAATGCTTATCTTTTACTTCCCTGCCGAAGGTATCGATATGCAAGTTGCTATAGTTGGTAGCGAGGTGGTGGAAATTATTTCGGGATGGCTGTCGAAACCCCATCCCCCCAATCGACTATTAAGTACCATAATCATGGTTAACTGATTATTTCACCTTAATAGGAGATTCATAATGTCTACCAATAGTGTGCATTTTCACCGCGTGTTCCGCAGTACCCCGGAAAAGGTTTATCGCGCCTTTACCGATGCCGATGCCTTTGCCCGATGGCTTCCACCCTGCGGTTTTACCGCCAAAATCCATCATTTTGATGCCAAAGTGGGCGGTTCCTACAAGATGTCATTCACCAACTTTACGACTGGGAATAGCCATTCCTTTGGTGGGACTTATCTGGAATTAACACCGCATAAGTACATTTCCTACAGTGCGAAATTTGATGATCCTAACTTGCCGGGCGAAATGCGTACCACCGTGGAGCTAGCGTCTGTGCCCTGTGGTGTGGAAATCAAAATCAAACAAGAGGGCATTCCTGAAGTTATTCCTGTGTCTGGTTGTTATCTGGGGTGGCAGGAATCGCTGCAGTTTCTAGCCCAGTTGGTAGAGCCGGAAATCCCGGAGTAAATCCAGTCGCGCATTGAGCGAAATTATCACAATGTAATCCCACGTTGTGATGCCAACTCATTAATTATATGGAGCGTTGATATGAATACCCCTGCAAAAAATACTATCTGCATCTGGTACGATCGTGATGCCGAAGAAGCGGCGCGCTTTTATGCTGATACCTTTCCCGATTCATTTGTGACCGCTGTGAATTTGGCCCCGGGCGACTATCCGTCGGGCAAACAAGGTGATGTGTTAACCGTTGAATTTACCGTGATGGGAATTCCTTGCCTTGGCCTCAATGGTGGCCCTGCGTTCAAACATACCGAAGCGTTTTCATTTCAGGTTGCCACCAAAGACCAGGCTGAAACGGATCGTTACTGGAATGCCATAGTCAACAATGGCGGGCAAGAAAGTGAATGTGGTTGGTGTAAAGATAAATGGGGGATATCCTGGCAAATTACCCCTGTCGTACTATCCCAGGGTGTAACCCATCCAGATCCCCTTGTGGCCAAACGTGTATTTAACGTGATGATGACTATGCGCAAGATTGATGTAGCTGCAATTGAAAAAGCGATTAGGGGGTGAACTTCTATTGCTGTAGTAAAAACTTCATTAAGGCAGTTTATACTGCCTTAATTTTCCCTCCCTGTTTGCGCAGCTAACGCCTTTATTTTGAGAATAAAAACAGATTGTTTGCAGTTGCGTTCCAAGTTTGAAGCCTGGCTTTATAAATAAGCGCATGAAATAATTAACTGCATTGCCTTTTTATTGGCGTTGCGTTTTCATTCGTTTATTTATCTAAAGGGAATCAAAAATGATAAAGCGTTTAATGTTGCTTGTTTTATTACTAGTGCCAACCAGTTCCTATGCTGGTCTACTATCGGGTGATATCACTGCCGTTCCTGAGTCAAAGGGTATTTTTTCTTGGGGGGATGGTGTTAACAACCTGCACCAGCAGTGGTCTATCGCTTATTTTAATTACTCAGGCTGGTTTTATTCGTCAGAGTATAGTGAGTCTAATGCGGATGTTTTTGTTTATAATGGGCTTGCTGACATAAATCTTGCCGGGGATGCATCTTTGTTTGATTATCAAACGACTGGTGCCGTTCATGCTGCAGAAGGTGATACTGTTTTCTTTCGTGGCACTAACGGGTTTTATGGGGCTTGGAAGATTGACGCTATTGACGGTTTTTATGATCCGACAGCGATCTTTCCGCATCGCAGCTTTCTATCCGGAACCTGGTATTTTCTAGAAGATGGAAAATCTGACTTTTCCGTTAGCAAGGTTTCAGAGCCACCAATTTTATATTTGTCAGTGTTATTCTTGTTTCTATTCTATATGAGAAGAAAACAGGCTTAATATTATTCTGCGCGCTGCAACAGTACGGCTTAAACCTATTTTTGCTTCGTGAATTGAATATAAGGTATTGTATTAAGGCAGCATTGGCTGCCTTAATTTTTTTAGAGCAAGTTGTTCCGATATGGAAATTTTTAGTCGAGCCACATAGGGCGGAAATCTCGTTTACAAGGAACCAATATGATTGATGCCAATGCACGAAAAGTTGCCGCCGAAATTACCAGAAGGTTTGTGGCTGGGCAGATTTCAAATTTTGAATTTGAAAATCAGTTTCCTGCCTCTAAAGATCCAGCGATGAAGGCAATCGAAGACACGCTTTGGTGCTTTTATGATGACTTTGAGGAGCATTGTATTAAAGGGAAATGGGATGTTCCTGATGAAACCAAGTCAATTATGCTGCGCTGGGTAATGTTCCTGTATTCTGAAGAAGAGTATCAATGGCCCAACATCAGATTTCCCGGCGTTCGCCCGATTCAATTTGGTTTGTTGGGTAAAATTTTTAATCGCCATAAAGCGCAACACGAATTTTTAAGCGCGGGTGACATTGAGTTTTGGCCGTTTATCAGTAACGAGGCTTACTTAAGGGCCAGGCAGAATCCGGTGCTTTTGGCAGGTTTGCAATATTTAGCTACTTGACGGAGATACCATGTCCCTCACCTGGGTAATTATCGGTTCCATTGCCCAGCTAATGCTGGCCTTTTTTTTGTTTATGCTGGTGGTGTTTTCAGCGGCGGGGATTGCTAATAATAAGGCGCTCAAGCCTATTCATTTAACACCGCTGAACCTCTCCATTTATTTGCTGCCTGCTTTATGCCTGATCAGTGCCGGGGTAGTGATATATCAGTATCGCAACGGTGGTGATGCGCAGGTTTATTGGTGGTACTTGGTACCAGTGGTCGCGGCGGTGGTTTATCTGGTGTATGTAACGAGGTTAAATAAATAGCTGGAGTACATGTAAGTGAAAACGCTGGAAGCAACTCATTGTCCTGGTTCAAAAAATACAGTAATCGGAATGCTCTTAGTCATTGGTTTGGCATTTTCAGGTTGCGCCTCAACAAGTCGGGAAAAATCTATTACTTGTTGTGCGGGAATCGGGCTGGATATTAGCAATTTGACCGGTGCCTCAGGAATTGATTGCGGCCTGATTGATTCCTGGATTTTTCCTGAAAGTAAAAACAGGGCTAAGAAACGTGCCGCTAAAAGGGCAATTCAGTGCGCAAAAAATGCCGAGAGCAAGGGCATTCCATTTATGCTCAACAAGAACGTGGTTATACCTCCGGATGTTTCATATTCGTTGAGTTATATTTTTACTCAAACTGGTGAGAAGGTCTTGTTGCAAGTGGGGGAGTGGGGTGACTCGGGGCTTTCCGTTGGCGTGAGCAAATGCAGTGACGTTCATGTAGAGTTAAATGGAGAGATTAAGGAAGTGAACTGTGCCGATAGCCGTGAAATTTACGAGCAATTACAACAACGCCAATAAAAGTCTCCGAAAAACTTCGAATAGGCAAACCAGATGAGTGCCGATTTACACCTATTGCAACATGGCACAATCACCATTTCACATTTTTCGCAGCTTGTCGTTTCCGTCTACCACACACATCTGTCACCACCAAACTGTTACCCAAATCCGCACTCTGGGTTAATGCCTTCACAAAATCTGTAACCATATTGCGCAAAAAAGTGAGAAAAGCGTTTCAGGTTTGGTTTGTGAAAGTGGGAAGTGAGGTATTTGAAGTTCGAGTTTTTTCCGTTTGAGTTTGTTAGCCGAAAACACCTGATTTATAAGGGTTTTTTGTTTCGTTTGATTATTTGAGTTTTGATTGCATTTTTTTATACTCGTCCTCGTGCTACAGCGATAGTACCCAAAAATAACAAAGACACTGGGCACATTTTCGGTTTAATCATCTGATTTATCCCTCTGGGTGTGAAGTTTTATGTCACCGATGCCCCCTGGGCCGATGTGCATTACACGATTAACGGTGCGAACCAGCAAAATATTCGTATGACAGCGAGTGGCACCAATCACGAATATATTTTGAATGCCGCCACCAATTCGGTGGTGCGTTACTTCTATACCATCGGCAATAACTCGGGCGGCGCTACAGATACTGCCTGGGTGCAATTTACCTTAACGGCACCCACCACGCCGCCGCCCACCGGTGGTGTTGCGCGCGTTTACCAGCATTGCAGTTACGGTGGTACTGCGGTTGGCCTGGCTGCGGGCAATTACACGCTGGCGCAACTGCAAGCACTGGGTGTGCGCAACGATGATATTTCATCGGTGCAGGTGAATAGCGGTTACGAAATTGTGCTCTATCAGAACGATAATTTTGGCGGAACTGCAGTAACTAAATCGGCCAATGATGATTGCCTGGTGAATGACAATTTCAACGATGCCGCCAGTTCAATCATTGTGCGCGCCACTGCCAGCGTTCCACCGGGAACACCGGGCACCGCCAATGGCACACACAAGCGTTTGAAAATTATCAACGGCTGCGGCGACCCTATGTGGGTGCAATGGCTAACCGCACCGGGCATTAATTTCAGTGGGCCGAATCGTCATCGCCTCGCCAGCCTTGGCAGCTCAATTGAATACGACATCCCCGATAAAGGTTTGCCCAGCATGCGCTTCTGGCCAGGTTTTGGTTGCGATGCGAATGGCCATAACTGCCGTGTAGGTGCGAGCGGCGGGCCTGCAAATCTTGGGTTCACTTGTCCTGCGGGCGGATGCGCGCCACCCATCGATTCCAAATTTGAAGCCTCGTTCGGTTGTATTCCCGGCGTGACTGATGCGCAGTGCGTGCAAAATCCTTCTGCACCGGGAACGCCATTGGGGCGTGGCGATTGGTGGAACAATAGTTTTGTGGATGGTTACACCACACCGATGAAAGTCATCGTAAAAGGTCATTGCCCGGTCGGTCCACAACCGGCGCCAGTGTTTGGCCCTGGTGGCCCACCGGGCGGTGTTATCGATTGCTCGACCATTCGTATTTCAGATTGTCCGACCAACGAAAATTTGAGTACCGATGGCCGCTACCCCGCGCTCGCCAATGTGAATTTAATTGCGACTAATCCGTTAACCGGCGCGCAAGCAGGTTGCTATTCACCGGCAGCGAAGCTGACCTATCGCCAATGGCCATCGACTACACCGGTTTACAACCCGGCTGACCCGCAAGCGCAAATGTACACCTGCCCAACACCGCCTATTTCTCCGGAGCAATGCATGGCGGGGCCTGCAGATCGCACCAAGTATCGCAATATGGTGCATTCACATTGCGATACCTACGCCTATGCCTATGACGACGGTGTCGGGTTATCGAGTTGCCCGGCAGCGACCAACCTGGTTTACGAAGTGACTTTTTATTGTCCGCGCTAGGTAATTAGCTCCGCACGACAATTACTTTAGGACGTTGTGTTGAAAAATTTCAATATCCCCGCGTAAGCGGGATATTGAAGTAGAAAATGATTGAAAGAATTTTATTGATGGAACAATAAAAATAACCTGTGCGATTTTTTCGCACAGGTTTTTTACCGAGGGGGAATACTAATAACAAACACAATAAAAAAATGGCCAATGCTAAAGAGCTGCTAAAAATCTTTATAGTTCTCTAAAAGGCGTATGAGCTACTCATACAATGACTTTAATACCTTATTTAAGGAATCAGTTATGAATAATAAAAAATCTGCAACAGTGCAATTGCTAAAGGCCGCGTTATTCGCGTGTGCCAGTATTGCCTCAGTTGCCCATGCGGTGGTGTACCAGGCAGAAAATTACAACGCATTTTCCGATACAACTCCCGGCAACAGCGGTGGTGCTTTTCGCGGTGATGCGGTAGATATAGAAGCAACCACTGACAGCGGTGGCGGTTACAACGTGGGTTGGATAGTGCAAGGCGAATGGCTTGCGTTTAACGGTTTAAATATTCCCACCACCGGCAGCTACACTGTGCGTTTGCGCGTAGCATCGCCTAACGGCGCAACGGCTTCGGTGGATTTAAATGCAGGTTCAATCCAGCTGGGTAATTTTGCGATTCCTGCCACCGGCGGCTGGCAAAATTGGACCACTGTATCGCGCACTGTGAATTTAAATGCAGGCACTTACAACCTGGGTGTATTCGCACAAACATCTGACTGGAATTTCAACTGGATTGAAATTATTCCTAACACCACTAATCCAGGCCGCACGCTCGTTTGGTCAGATGAATTTAATAGCATCAACACGGCTAACTGGACGTTTGAAACCGGTGGTGGCGGTTGGGGCAATAATGAATTGCAGTATTACACTAATGGCCAAAACGCGTTTATCCAGAATGATGCGCAAGCGGGTGGCAATGTATTGGTGATTGAAGCGCGTAAAAATAATCCATCCAATTACGGCTGCTGGTACGGTACCTGTACTTACACGTCTACGCGTATGGTGAGCCGCGATAAGAAAACCTTTAAATATGGTCGCATTGAGGCACGTTTGAAATTGCCGCAAACCCAGGGTATTTGGCCAGCATTCTGGATGCTGGGCAGCAACCTGGGTTCAGTTGGCTGGCCACAATCGGGTGAGATCGACATCATGGAGCACGTTGGTTTTGAACCGACTACTACCCACGGCGCATTGCATGGCCCGGGTTATTCTGGCAACACGCCCATTATGGGAACCCATAACCTGGGTGAATATGTGGATGTGAATTACCATGTGTATGCAGTGGAATGGGATACCAATGGCATTCGCTGGTTCCGCGATAATATCCAGTTCTACTCGGTAACACGCGCGCAAGTGCAAAACTATGGCACCTGGGTATTCGATCAACCATTCTTCCTGTTGCTGAATGTCGCAGTAGGCGGAAGTTGGCCGGGCAGCCCGGATGCAGGTAGTGTGTTCCCGCAACGTATGTATGTGGATTACGTGCGTGTTTACCAGTAATTTTTAGCGGTAGTTTTAAGCAGTGGTTATTTAAATTGCGCTATAGATAAAAACGGCAGCCCAAGCTGCCGTTTTTATTATCACCAACAATAATTATCTCGCTGTAACCTGAAATACACCGGCGAGTTGATGCAGTTTAGTCGCGGTATTTTTTAACCTGTCTGAACTGGTGTGCAGTGCGCGCACCACTTTATTCATGGTTTGGCTTGCACTGGCCACTTCACGCACATGGTGGCCGTGTTGTTGGCTGTTGTTGTCAATGTGATGAATGATATCGAACATCCGCTCTACAATTTGATGCAGTTGCGAATTGTCGGTAGAGGCTTCTTCCGCTAAACGCAAACCACGATCCACATCGGCAACACTGGTTTCCATATAAGCCGCTGCAGTTTGTGATTCTTGCCGAATCGCTTCAATTTTCTCACCGATTTCTTGCGCAACACCGGCAGTTCTGCTGGCCAGGTTGCGTACTTCCTCGGCAACCACCGAAAAGCCGCGCCCGTGTTCGCCGGCGCGCGCTGCTTCAATCGCTGCGTTTAACGCGAGTAAATTGGTTTGGCTGGTGATGTCGCTAATGAGTGAAACCATATTGCCGATTTCTGCTGTGCGATTATTCAAAGTGTGAATGGTGCGTGCGGAAGTTTCCACTACATCGCGAATACTTTGAGTGCCGGTGCGCACCGATTCAAACTGACTGCGAGCCTGTTCCACGACTGTTTCCATGACTTTTTTCATATCGCTGGCAGTACCTGAGGCATTGCTGATTTCCTGCAACTGGTTGTGCATCAGCTCGAGCATTTTTTCCATGGAGTTGGATACATGGCTGGATGACTGGTTGGCTTCACTGTTGCGTTTGAGCAGGGTGTCGCTATTTTTCATTACCTCGTCGGCCGCGCGAATAACTTCACCAACGATATGATCCAGGTTATCGATAAAACTGTTAGTCCATTTGCCCAGGTCACCGGTTTCGTCATTGGCGAGTTTGCGTGTGTCCAATCGCTGCTGCAGATTGCCACCACCTTCAGCGATGGTGTGAATCACCTCAGTCATTTTTCCGAGTCGCCGCGCAAGGCGTCGCGGGCCGCGCTGCTGGAAAATTTTCGCCCCTATTATCAGCGTTAGTAAGGTAAGTGCATTAATTAAGTTGTTTGACCAATCGGTAAACTCATGTAGTCCTGCATTTAATAAAAATGCACTACCTACACAGGCCGAGTAGATATTCATAAATTTAAAATTGAGTGAGCGGTGGCGATACACTTCTTCCAAATCGGCTTCGCACATCATGCCCCAGGTATCGGGCGAGCCGAGCAAATTAAAGGTCACGCCTTTGCCCACCACCGGAATATGGCGATAGTCCGAATAGCCCGGGTAGGTGACAAATAAATTGCTGCCTTTGCGAATAGTTTCGCGCACACCGGGATGCAAATCATTCGTGGCAGGGTCTGTAAAGCGAATTTCAAATTCGGTGTGTTGATGGATCTTTACTACCCCCCAATCGGTATGTACACCGGATTTTAGATTTTCACCATGAGTAAAGGTGTCGTCTTCAAAACGCGAGCGGGAGAGGGCAGTCCCACTTTTAATGGAGTTATCAAAAACCGATTTCACCATAAATAAATAGTTATCACCGGACTCTGCAAAAATATGTCCGGCTTCGCGCTGGATTAAATCGCCCAGTACATCATTGGGAATGCGTGCGCACAAACAACCTTTATTGCCCGGGTTTAATTCAATCGGCAAATAAAACATCAGTGTGACTTGATCGTGGAAGGCAGAACTGCGTTTGCCTATCGCCAGGGTTTGCGGGTCTTTATAGGGGCCATGCAGAAAAGGTGCAGCAAGGCCTGCAATAACAGCGTGAGGATTTAAATCCTGCTTGCCGATGCGTTGGCTATAGGTGGATGAAATAACTACGCCTTGTTCGTCCGTTAAAAATAATTCGGTGCAATCGCCCATAGCCTGCCAGGCTTTGCGCAAAATGTTTTCTGCGGAGTCGTCCAGTAGTTGCAGTTGGCTGCGGCAGGATTCCAGTTGGGTCCACTGGCGTTTTACCCATTGTTGTAAAAGTTTGATACGGGTGTTGGCAATACTTTCAAACGTTTGTTCCATAATGGGGTAACGGCTGCGGTTTAACCAACAGGCCCAGCCCATCGCCATTTTTCCGGTTTTTCCTGACCAATTCAGCCAGCCACGCTCCGCGGGCGACAAATACATTGAGTCGCTGTGTAAATACATAGGTCTTCTTCACCTGTTTCCAGAGTTGCTAGTAGTAGGGGGGAGTGCTTTTAGTTGTTGTATTTGGCGTCAGGCAGAATGTGTGCCAGTTCACAGGAAAAGGTGGCAGCGCCAGAGAATTCAGCGGGGTGGGCGCGTTTTGGGTGCGTTGTTCAGATTATTTTGGTGCTTGCTGGTGAGAAGTGCACCATGAAGGGGATTTGAGGAATGGCGTAATTGATTTTCACACAATTAAAAACGCGTATTGTTGTTTATACCCAAATTATTAATTTTTGTTTTCCGCAATAACTTCAACAGCAAATTGCGCAGGGCGCGCAGTACCGGATAAAAAATCTGTGCGAGGCGTTTGGACTTAAACAACCAATAATTCAGGCGATTAAAAAATCCGGATTGACTACTAATTAAGGCTAACGCATGGATTGCGTCCGCGCCGTAATAAAGTTGGCTATCCATTTTCAATACCATGCCCTGGTCTATATCCCAACCCAGTGCGGTAATTTCATCCAGCACCGCGCTGGGGTCGCGTGCATCCAGCAACACAAATTCACCTATGTCTCCGCGAATACGCACCATACGGCAGTAGTTATCGCAGGCGGGGCATTCTTTATCGTAAACCAAAATAATTTCTGCTGATTGGTTCATGGGGTTTTTCTCAGCGGGAAATCGAGCGAGTAATGCTTTGACTTTGAATCTCCCCCGGCCCCTCTTTGTTAAAGAGGGGAGCAATGCTTCTCTCTTTGACAAAATGCTCCTCCCTTTAATAAAGGGAGGTTGGGAGGGATTAACTAGATATAGTAATTCGCATCAATAATTTCACCGAGCTCAACCTTGGCTACTTGCGCTTGGGCTTTAAGCCAGGCGAGCAGTTTGGCTTTATCGGCTTCAGTGGTGGAGCCATAGCGTTTATTGGAGCCAATAAAACCGGACAGGCGTTTGCTGGACAAGCCGCCACCAAAGGCCAGGCCTTCGGCGTTAATGGCATCGATAAAAAAACTGTCTACAAATTGGCTAATGATTTCTTCACTGAGGTCATCTTTAAATTCACATTCCAGTTCGAAACCAAAAGTAGCGAATTCGTCCTGAAATAATTTCTTACGCAAACGTTTACTGCGTTGCGGGGCCTTTTTGGTGTTTGCGTTAGTTACTGCGGTCATGGGGTTTACCTTTCTTTTCAATCAAAAAAATACTGCGAGTTACAGCGATGGGTGGAGCGAAATAAATTTGTACTAGCTAAATGGAATTCAGGATAAATCAGCGTCGCTGACGCCATTTAATTCCATGAGTGCTGCGACTTGTTTTTCCAGGGTTGCAATGCGCAACTCCAGCGAAACAATTTTTTCTTCCTGATCGGCGCGGGTTTCACTGCCGACGGATTTACTCGCGGCAGCTTGCGCAGCAATTGCGCTTAAATCCAGTTGGCCACATAACAAATGGGTGTAGCGATCTTCGCGCTGGCCGGGTAGACGCGGAATATGTACCACCAGCGGTTTGGTTTTAACGCACAGGCTTTGCAGTTTTTCTTCCAGTGCTTGTGGCGATGCAAACTCCACCATGCGCTGGGTGCGCGTTAATATTTCCGCGACCGTTTGCGCGCCGCGCAGCAGCATTACCGTAAGAATGGCCTGGGTAGCTTTGTCGACACTCAGTACGCGAGTAAGGCGTTGGTCATAGCGCGCTGCGCGCGAACCGTAATCGACAGCAATTAATTGGCGATCCTGCAACTCACTCACGCAGCGTTGCAATGGGCCTGAGTCATAGTTAGTGACAGGTTCACGGCTGGTTTTCTGGTTGCAAGCCAGTTGCAGGCTATTCAGGGTTAAGGGGTATTGATCGGGCGTAGTCAGTTGTTTTTCCATGAGCGAGCCGAGCACGCGCGCTTCCATGTCATTTAACAGGGCTTGTTCGGCTGAGTTATCCAGAGTTTCCATAGTTTCTTCTCTCGCTATACGGGAATGGCGCCACTCTACGCTGCCGGGCTCGAAATTTCATCTTTTGCATTTGAATTCATTAGTTATGCATAAATTGTCTTACAGTTGTGCAGTTGATGCCTATATTTTAAGCAATAGTGGTATCGAGTAATCGTGTCGGGGATGACCTTATGGATGCGTTGTGGATTATGGCCGGGCCTGATCGCTGTTTTAAGGTGCCGGATCATCGGGTGATAGTAGGAAAGCAGGGCGAGCTTCTGGCAGGTTCAGAAGACTTGTTGGTTAGTAGCGAAGACCAGCCACTGGGGGCAGAAGCGTTTCAAAAGCTGTGTGAGCAGGTAGATATTCTGGTGTTGGTAGCCGGAAGTGAATTGTTAAATACGGAATGGCTGGCAACAATTCCGCTGCATTTACCCAAGGTTGGTTTTCTGGAAAATAATTGCAATGCGGAGGCGCGTTTGCAATTAGCTATTAATGGTGTAGATGCTTATATTGCCGTCACTATGAGTTCCCTGGATTTGGCAACCCTGCTGCAGAGGGTTCAGGATGAAAAAAATGCGCTCAATGATTTGCAGGAAGAATTAAAAAGTTTTTCGGCGATTGCTTTTACTGCCATGTCATCTGCATCAGAAATGGGAACAGTGGCAGTATTTGCGGAAAAAGTACAAGCTTGCATGGAGCTGCATCGCCTCGCTAATTTAATTCATGTTTGTCTGGGCGATTTAAACCTGGAGGGTGTTGTCCAGTTTTTATTTGACGATGATGTCAATCTTTTCCCCACTGATATTCCTGTGTCTTACATGCGCTTGCTGCAAAATGCCAGCGAGTCAGAAACTCGTATTATTTCCCATGGGCGTTTCCTGTTATTTAGTTTTGATCACGTACAATTGCTGGTGACTAATGCTCCATTTCTGGATCAGGAGCGTTATGGCCGCTTGCGTGATGTATTGGCGCACGTGGTGTCTATCGCTGAAGCCCGTGCAAAAACCCTTAAGGTCAATACCCTGTTAAAAATACAGCAGGATAATGCGCGTATGGTGATGGCACTGCTGGGAATGGCTGCTGCCGATAATCGTTCCTCGGTAAAATCCATTATGACCAGTCTTTCTGATTCGTTGCGCGCAATGGCAATGGGGTTTGATTTAAATATGGAGCAGGAGGCGCAGCTGCTGAATTTGTCGGAAAATGCACTGAATTCACTGGAAGGATTGCAAGAGACAACCATGACAGTAGAAGTGCATTTCCGCAGTTTGTTGCAGCAACTGGATGAAGCATCCAGCCTGTTGCAGGCTCCACCGGAAGAGGAGCAACCTGCAGAAAGTCTGGATAGTAAAATTGAATTGTTTTAACTGACGAGTGGAGGATCAGGCATCCTCCGCCGCAAAATCTTCCGCTTCCTGGCAAATTACTTCTTCGACTAATTGATCCTGATTTTTCCCCTGGCAATCAATCACTATATCGGCATAGCGCAAATAAAGCGGGCGTCGCTCTGCATAAAGCTCCGCAAAGGTTTGCTGTGGTGCACGTGCAATGCCGCGTGTGCTCATATTGCTAATGCGCAGCTCCAATTCCTGAATGGCCACATCCAGAAAAATAACCTGCCCGAATTTTTTTAAATGTTGCATGGCTTTATCGCTATATACAGCGCTGCCACCGGTCGCAATAATGTGGTTTGAGTAATTGGCTTTGAGTAATATTTTCTCTTCGTGGTCGCGCAGTGCCAAATAGCCTTGCTCGTGCAAAATATCCTGCAAGGTTTTGCGGTGTTCCAGTTGGATTAATAAATCAGTATCGACAAAATCCTTGGCTAAATGTTTAGCGAGCAGCAGGCCAATAGTGCTTTTTCCAGCACCGGGCATGCCAATTAAAATCAGGCTTTGGTGATAGGGATTCATGATTTATCTCCAGCGAGTGGCGGGCGGGAACAACCCAATAACTATAGCTGATTTATTCTTAAGAATTATGGCAGTGAGTATGAAAAAAAGCCCCGGATATTTCCGGGGCTGGTGGTCTGTGCAATACATTAATAACGTTATCGCTAAGTGAATAACGCAATAGCTGCGTACGTTATTAACACAAAATTCTTAATGCACAGATTTCAGTTTGGCAGGTGTGCTGAGCTCATTTAGTAACAGGTTGCCAATGGGGGCCAGTTTGCCGCAGCTCATAGTGGCTGCCACATTCAAATCCGCCGCGCGTCTGGCCAGGTCATTGAAGTTGCGCATCACTGCCGGGTTGCGTGGATCAGGTACAGAAATGCCGGTCAGGAAACCCGACAACTGGGCGGGGAATCCAGGCACCGAGTTGTAATCCAGATGTGCAAAGGGCGTTGAGGTTTCCATTTGGTGGCAGCCGCTGCAAGTATTTAATGCCAGCTCAAAGAGCGCATCGTCCCGCACTGTGGCCGGTGGTGGAGTAACCGGTGCAGGTGTTGTGGGGACGGTTAACAAACCCGCAGGCGCATTCCAGAGCACAGGTACGGGTGCACTACCTGCCGTCATCGCCGTGGGAACGGTATGTTGTGCTGATGGCGGGCCGACCAATTGTGGCCAATTGCTATTCAAATAACTGGCAAGGGCTGCCGAGTTATTGAAGCTGATATGCGGCTCCTGTTTCACATCGGTTTCAATCAGGCTGCCACCGGTTGCCGGCAACACAAATTCACGCAATTCCCACAGCGGCGAACCGGGCAGGAATTCATTGGTGCGCACCTGGCCTATAGCGCTTTGGTTAGGCGCAGAAGGATTGGCGCCCGCCGTAGTAAATACCTGGGTCAGGTTTTCCAAGTCGGCGTTGTAGTTGGCGGAGCCGGCAAGTGCCACCCATTTTTGCGCCCAGGTACGGATATTGGAGCAGCCACTAATCGGCACCTTGTATTCGAGGATGATGGTTTTGCTCAGGTTGTTACAATCGCCGTCGTGCAATGCAAACACAAAACGACCTTCACCGGCATCACCTCCGGCATAGGGGCCTGTGCCTCCGCGCAAGTCAACACGCAGTACAATCCCCAATAAACGGAAGGGGCTCTCTTGCGGCAACAGGGTTGCACCAGCGCCGCCACTGCGAATCTCCCAATCCTTAATCACTTTTTGATACACATTCGGGCGCGCCGCGACATTAAAGCCGTTGATGGTTTGCGCCACTGTCCAGTGTTTGAAGAGCGCTTTGATGAAATCCGAGGTGGATGAAGTGCCGTTGGCCATATTTTCCATCAAGCGCCAAAAGGTCCATTCCCCCACCGGGTTGCCAACTGGCGATGTATTAGTGGTTGAACAAGCCCAGGTTCTACCCGGATCGTTTACGACACTTACATCGGTCACCATCAACGATTGCGGAATGCTGATGGCGGCGGGCGCAGGCTCCACTTCAGGCGGCAAGCCAATTGGAATATTGAGCAGCGGCAATTGAATGGTGTCATTCGCTTTTATTTGCGCGGCATCCAGCGGTAATGTAAAGCGCGCTTCTTTGCCGTTGTTTAAGCCGCTGAACTCCAGCGCATTTCCATTTAAGGAAATTTTTTGCTGGCTAATAGCCTGCCGGCTACCGGGTGCAAAGAAAAATTGTTTTTCCAGATTGGTGGTGCGCGCCAACTGGTTATTGCCTTTAGCGAATGCATCAAAATCAAATTCGGTTTTAATGCTGAATACTCCATCGCCAGCGCGCAGATCGCCACTGGTGCCATCATCCACCAGACTAACTGGTGTTTTGCCGATGAGCAGGCTTAATTTTTTTTCGCGTGTTGAGAGTGCAGAAAAGCTGGCGCTTATTGCTGCGGTTTTATCGTCGAGTTTGGTGATGCTCAAACTATTCGGTTTTGGATTTGCGGTTTGCGCAAGGCTTACAGCAGAAAAACCTATAGTGGTAAATAACACGGATGCTAGAGTAATGAACAAGCTATTCCTGGCTCGCATAAATAACCCCTTAATAATAAATGTTGAAAAAATCCTGTTGGTGAATGCGCCATTTCCGTGCGCCAACTAGAAATAAGGGAAAGCAATTACGCTGTCAAAGGGGGTTGGAATTATGGCGTATCAACAAACGCGATTAATTAAATTGTGTTTCTGTGTGGATTATTTACTCAGAGGAAAGCGTTACGAAAATTCCAATAACATTGTCTGTTTTTTTATTAAATAAAAATTCAGTGAAATTTTCACATCAATTTTGTGAGATGTTTTTTTTCAGTGGCGAGCGAGTATTATTTTTGTTATTTCGAAAAGATCGAGTGTAAATAAAAAAGGCTGCTTATGGTTCTATGAGGGGCGGGTATCGGGCTGTGCCGATACCCGCAATAAATTATTTTTTCAGTTGTTGCGCCCAGGCGACTAGAGCAGCCAATTGAGTGTTGATAGTACCCTGGATTTTTTCGTCGACCAGATTGCCATCTGCATCAAAAGCGCCCGCAAAGGCATTGGCAAATACTTCCGGTCTGTTGAGCGGATGTAAATTCAAATACACACATACCTGACGCAGATGATATTGCGCACGCGAGGTGCCCATGCCGCCGCCGGCGCCCATCAGTGCTACTGCTTTGCCGCTGAGTAATTTATTGTCTGGCTCGCGTGAAGCCCAGTCGAGTGCGTTCTTTAATGCGGGTGCAATTGAGTAGTTGTATTCGGGGCAGCCAAAAATCAACGCATCTGCTTGCTCAAGTTGCTGCAACAGTTGTACAACGGCTGCCGGTTTTTCGGTGAGGTCTGCATTATAAAAAGGGACTGCAGATAAATCGGCAATACTAATACTGCTGCCCGCTGGTGCGTTGGCTTGCGCATAGCGCAGCAGACCCATATTGGTAGATTTTTTACGCAGGCTGCCGCAAATGGCCAGAATATTCATCGTTCAACTCCATGGTGGATGTGGGTATTGGGGTGGATTTTATGAATCAGTAGCTTGGGCTATTTTCGCTGCACAATCAATTCCACTTCCAGTAAATGTTCCGGGCTATAAAGGCGGCTGACTTGTACCCAGGTGGCAGCGGGATATTGGCCTGGTTTAAAAAAGCTTTTGCGGGTGGGGATAACTTTAATCAGCGCATCTATATCGGTGGTGTAAATGGTTTCCTTGATAATCTGCTCGCTGGTCAAGCTAAATTTTTTCAGTATGTCCTGGATATTGGTGTAACAGGATTTTACCGCTGCTTCCATGTTTTTACCCTCGCAGGCCACACCGGAAATATACAACTGGTTATTGACTTCAGTGATGCCCGTATAACCTATATCGCGTTCCCATTCGCCGAGCTCATGGCGTTTGATGGAATTGTTGTCGCTGGCAAAACTGCCAGCGGAAATGATCAGGCTTGCCATTAATACCAATCTACGCATAGCTCTTTTCCTTGGAGGGTTGTTATGGAGTGTTGTGGATAGTTATTGTTGTCATGGATAGTTGTTGTCCAGGTTGGATTGCTTCCCGGAAGGATAATCCGGAGAAAAGTCTACGCGATAGCATAGCCTTGGTGCGAAAGCTTTTGTTAACTGCAGGAGAAGAAAGGTAAACCAGTGCGGAAATTGTGCGCGATCAGGCGAAACCGCCACCGGCTTTTAAGAAGGGTAACAAGCGCAGGCTGATGGTGCGCGGGCGATGTTGGAGTAGTCCGTGAATGCAGGCGGTAGGCGTGAGGTAGGTGTCGTAATAATCCTGCGCACCCTGACTCAATCGGGCACGCTGAGCATCTGGCATTGTTGCCGCTTGTTGGATCACCGCAAGTAGTTCTGCTTCGTTGTTAAACACCAAACAATTTTTGCCATGCTCTAATGCGGGGAAAAACATTTCCGGATATTGCGTAATGGGAATACTGCCCACTGCCATGGCTTCAATTAAATTGTGCGACATGGGGTAGCGGACACCGGGGCAGGCGAGAAAAAAATCACTGCTTGCCATAGTGCGCAACCAATTCACCGGCTCGACTTTACACTGGCGAGTATTCATAACCACCAACCCGTTAATCTGCTGTGAGGCAGTCAGTTCAAACTCGGCGTTGGAATGCAGCTCCCGATACTCATACATGGGCGAAGGGTTTGCCTGCAGTATTTGTAATAGTTGTGCACGCGTTAATTTTTTATAGATACTGCTAATAGAATCCTTGTTGTACTTTTCCGGATTCGCATCGCCGCCAAAGAAAATACGCCAGCGCCGCGCTTGCTGGCGAAATTGCTGCAAGTGCAAATCCTGTTGAAATGCGTAAATCGGTGGAAACATAGGAAATGGCATGGGAAAGCAAGCATCCTCGACGGAATAATCTGTTTGATAATTCAGCGAGACGATTTGCGTTGCCGCGGCCGCCAGGCGCGAATGCCATTTGTCTGTGACTAGCACATAATTACCGGGCAAGGTTTGATGATCATGCAAGACAGAAAACTTTTCCTGCAAACACAGTTTTTTGTATTTGTCTTGAATATTGCCCAGGAAGAAATAGTTCTCGCGCAATACCGGATAAAATCCGGCACGCACAAAAAAAATAAACAGGCAATAGAAGCGACGCCCCTGGGGGCCATCAATACGTGTATCGCGAAAATCAAACACCACCAGGGGTTGGTTGGCAGGAATATCGGTACGCTGTTGCGTCAGCCAGCGCCGGTAATCCATGTAGCGCTGGGGATAAAGCACCGCTTTGTAGCGATTGATTGCGCCATCCAGTTGATGGCCATATTTGGCGAGTTGCAGAAGAATGCTTGCCATAGTCTATGCTGGGTAGTTGCAATGACCAAAGCCTAACCTGGCTGTGTGACAGCCTGATTGCAGCGAAGATTTACCGGGGAAAAATAAATTTATTCGTGCGCATTAAAACAAATCTGCTAATAACTGTTTGTTGCCCTGATGATGCACTCACTTAATCGCTGTATGGCGCTGGCAACTTTTGGCGCCATCTGATGATTCCTCACTATACTTAAGGGATTCCCAAGCCCGGAGGCTTTAATTTGTCTGTGGTTTCCTTAAATACCGGATGGCTGGCTACACACTGGAAAAAAGTGCTGGTGCTGATGCTGCTCTATGTGGCCGGTGGTTATTTGGGTATTTGTGTAGCGGCCTTTCCGGGGACTTTTTTTGCACAGGTCTGGTTGCCTTCGGGCATTGGCCTGGTGATGTTTTGTCTGTTTGGCCGGCGCGCCCTGTTTTTAGTCGCGCTCGCATCCCTGCTGGTGAACGGACCATTTGCTTTACAGCATCTCGATAAAAATGGTGCTGTCACCACCGGAATACTTATTGTGTTTAGCCCGGCGTTGGATGCACTGCAAAGTTTTCTTGCCTGGCGCTTTTGGCGTCTGGATCGCGAGCCGCGTTTGAGTCGATTGGGATTACAGCGTTTTTTGAGTGCAATTTTATTGGCGGTGTCGGTGAGCATTTTGCTGATGGCCAATTTGCATTTGTTCCTCGGCTTAATTGAACCCAATGAATTTATTGCGCGTTTTGCGATGATGGCGCTGGCGGATTTGCAGGGATTATTTTTAATTATCCCCCTGTGGTTGGCTTTGCGTCGTGCGGCCTATGATGTGCTCAGTTATCCGTTGTTCTTTAGTGCCCTGGCAATTCCTGTGCCCCTGCTATTGGCGAGCCTGGAGCCCACGCTGGCAGCGCTCTTATTTCCATTGATTGCGTTCATTATTATTCGGTTGCGGTTTATTGGTGCCGCGCTGGCACTATTTGTAGCGGGTGGATGTGTTGTAATCCTGGTGGCTACGGGCAATGATCCATTGCAGATGGGGGAAGGGGTAGATGCCTTCAGTCGTTGGGCATTAATTGTGTTGGCGCTGGGCACACCCATGCTGTTGATGGGCATTGTGCTGGATGACAGCTACGACTACCAAATTCATTTGGAAGCGCGCGTGAGCGAGCGCACCCAGGCGTTGCAAGATGCATTGGCCGCAGCACATACCCTGGCAATTACCGATTCACTGACGCGCGCGTTTAATCGCCGCCAAATGGAAACTCTGGTGCACGATGAAGTTGAACGTGCGCAGCGCTATCAACAGCCAATGTCATTAATTATTCTGGATATCGATCATTTCAAAAAAGTAAATGATAACTACGGCCATCCGGTGGGCGACAAAGTCTTGCAAAAAGTCAGCGAAATTCTCGCGGGCAGTTTGCGTCAGTCAGATTCACTCGGGCGCTGGGGCGGTGAAGAGTTTTTAATTTTATTGCCGCAAATTCATTTGGGCGCTGCGGCGAGCGTGGCGGAAAAATTACGCCTCGCGGTTTGCGCCACTAATTTTGAACTCAAGACACCGGTGACTATCAGTTTGGGCGTTGCTGAATTGCGCGATGATGAGTCGGCAGGCGATTGGATCACCCGCGCTGATCAGGCGCTGTATTTGGCAAAAGACCGCGGCCGCAATCAGCTGGCGATTGCGGATTAAACAAATTGTGGATGCAATGGATTCTGTTCCCTGGGGGCGCGATTTATCGCGCCCCTTTTGGCTTCTGCAGCCAATCAATTATTTGTGCGCTTTTTTGCTTTTGGCTTTACCCGACTGTTTCTCGGCTCTGGCGGGTGTTTGTTTGGCCAGCATCAATTGGAAGCCGCCAAATACAATGGCCATCACACCGAGCAGGGCGGAGAAGATATAGGCACCGCCATCCGCGGCAAAGTAGAGTCCGATAATTAACAGCAGGCCGAAACCGATAAAACCATACCCCAGTTTTTGTTGGAATTGCGCAGGTTTTGTGTGCATAGAAAGATCCTGTAACGAAGAGACTTTGTAGGGGCACGATTTATCGCGCCCTTTATGGAGAAGTTCAGATACGAATCGCCTTGGGGCGAGTTTATTATCAAACCTGATTATCGGCAGGCCCTGCATTGGGCGCAAGCCCCCCCCTGAATTGTTCGCAAGCCCCAGAGCCCTGCAATAGGTGAGGCTTCTTGGGTAGATCATCCTCACAGGCTATAATCCCCAGCCTGTAGCCCTTAGGCATGTTGTCTGCTGTTAAAGCAAAGAGATTCCCCAGCGAGATTTCCCTTGGATAAATCAAAATCCCCCCAATTCCACCGCAGTTTTTTAAAACCCCGTTTCTGGCCCACCTGGTTGGCACTGGGCTTTTTCTGGACGATTGCTCAATTGCCTGTGCGCCTGAATCAGGTAGTGGGGCGCGCATTGGGTTTTTTGCTCTACCACCTGGCGAAATCCCGTAAACGCTATGCTGAGATCAATATCGCCTTGTGTTTTCCTGAGCTGGATGCGCAAGCCCAGGCCAAAATGGTACGCGGGGTGATTACCTCCTGCGGTTTGAGTATCTCCGAGACCGCCATGGGCCTGTGGGGGCAGCAAGAAAAAATGCGCGGCCGCTATACGATTACCGGGCTTGAGCATATTGAGCGGGCGACGGCGGAAGGCAAGGGGGTTTTGCTGTGCGGCAGCCACCTGACTACCATTGATATCAGCGGTCGCATTATGGCTTACCACATAGTGGCTGATGTACTTTATCGCCCTGACCCCAATCCGCTCATGTCCTATGCCATTGCCAGTGCGCGCAATCGTGTGAATGACGGGGCGATTCATCGCAGTGATACGCGCCAGTTGATTAAAAACCTGCGTGCCGGTCACATTGTCTGGTATGCGCCAGATCAGGATTACGGTCCGGCTCACAGCGTGTTTGCGCCCTTTTTCGGGGTGCAGGCGGCAACGGTGGTGGCGACTTCTCGCATTGCCAAAATGTCGGGTTGTGCGGTGATTCCTTTTTTCTGTTTCCGTGAACCCGGCGGGCGTTACCGGTTGGAGATCCAACCGGCGCTGGATAATTTCCCCAGCGGCGATGACCTGGCTGATGCTACGCGCGTTAACGGTATTATCGAGGCTGCTATTCGCCAGGCGCCGGATCAATACCTCTGGGTGCACCGCCGGTTTAAAACGCGTCCGGAAGGTGAGCCAAGCCTCTATCCCCCGAAAAAGAAACGTAAGGCGCGCCCACAAGTTTAATTCTGTGCTTGCGCATCTTCTGGCAGGCGTGTGAGGTCGGTTAATTATGGATGTATGTGTTCAACCGGGTTTAGTGCCCGTGCATGAAGCGATAGTACGTATGCTGGGTGAACTTGCGCCTATCGCCGCCACAGAAATTATTGCTCTCCACGACAGCCTTGATCGGGTGCTGGCCGAGCCGGTAGTTGCACCCATCAATGTGCCCGGTGCTGATAATTCGGCGATGGATGGTTACGCCCTACGTAAGCAGGATTGCAATGATGCTTTAACGCTTATTGGCGAATCTTTTGCCGGCCATCCGTTTACTGGTGAGCTGCGCGCGGGCCAGGCAGTGCGGATTATGACCGGTGCGCTGGTTCCGGCAGGGGCAGATACGGTAGTCATGCAGGAGAATGTCACGCGACACGAACAGCATATCCGCATTCATCAAGTGCCGGAGTTGGGTGAAAATATTCGTCGTGTCGGTGAAGATATTGCACAGCACATGCAAGTATTAGCGCAAGGCCAGCGCGTGACAGCTTTGGACATCGGCTTACTCGCATCCCTGGGAATTGCGCAGGTTAGTGTGGTGCAGCGTGTGAAAATTGCATTGCTCACCACCGGTGATGAATTGCTTGCGCCCGGAACCACCTATCAAGCTGGAAAAATTTACGACAGCAATCGCCCTTTATTGCAAGCTTTGCTAACACGTATGCCGGTAGAGGTTTTGGATCTCGGCATAGTGCCGGATAATCCCGCCGCATTGCGCGCTGCATTTACGCACGCGCGGGAATTTGCGGATTTGGTGATTTCCACTGGTGGCGTATCGGTGGGTGATGCGGATTACACTAAAGATATTCTCGCAGAACTGGGCGAAATTAATTTTTGGAAAATTGCTATGAAGCCCGGCAAACCCTTTGCGTTTGGTGTGTTGGGAAATAATGCGCGTGCGCAGCAGTGCTGGTTTTGCGGCTTACCGGGCAACCCGGTATCCACAGCGGTAACCTATCATCAATTGGTGGTGCCAGCGCTGCGCTTTCTCGCGGGTGAAGCTCCTGGTGATGCACCAGTCATTACTGCAATCGCCGCTCATCCGTTAAAAAAACAACCGGGGCGAATGGATTTCCAGCGCGGCATTTTTAGCGGAGTGAATGGCGTTAATTCAGTTGCCAGCGCCGGAATACAAAGCTCTGGTGTATTAAGCAGTATGAGCAAAGCCAATTGCTATATTCGTTTACCGGCAGAGCGCGGCCATATTGCTGCGGGCGAAACCGTGGATGTCATTTTGTTCGATCAATTTATCCGTTAACTTTTTTGAGGATCGACCTATGGATTGGAAAGGTGGTCGTCGCAGCGACAATGTTGAAGACAGGCGCGATTTTTCTGCCGCCGGTGCTGGCGCAGGCTTGGGATTATTGCTGCGCTTGTTGCCCTTTTTATTGCAAACCAAATTCGGGCGCGGATTACTGCTGGTCGGTGTGCTGGGTTATTTCGGTTTGCGTTTTCTCGGCATTGATTTATTAAATCTGGCCGCGCCAACTGCTGTTGCTCCTGCGCAGCAAAAATTTTCTGCGCAAGATCAGGAGTTGGTGGATTTTGTCTCCGTCGTGCTCGCCAACACTGAAGACACCTGGACAGTTTTATTTCAACAGATGGGCCGCCAATATCAAAAGCCAAAATTGGTATTGTTTCGCAATGGTGTGAGTTCTGCCTGTGGTTTTGCGCAATCTGCCATGGGGCCGTTCTATTGCCCGGGTGATAATAAACTCTATATCGATTTATCGTTTTATCAGGACATGAAAACCAAATTGGGTGCTCCGGGTGATTTTGCCCAGGCTTATGTGATCGCCCACGAAGTAGGGCACCATGTGCAAAATTTATTGGGCGTTGCGGCCAAGGTAAATCAGTTACAGCAAGGCAAGGATAAAGCCGCCGTGAATCGTTTATCGGTGTTGCAAGAATTACAAGCGGATTGTTTTGCGGGAATTTGGGGACACTATGCCGATAAAAATTTCCGCATGATTGAAGACGGTGATCTGGAAGAGGCCCTGAATGCGGCATCGGCCATTGGCGATGATAATTTGCAGCAGCAAGCGGGTGGCCGAATTCGTCCGGAGGCGTTTACCCACGGTACGTCTAAACAAAGAATGGAGTGGTTCAAGCGCGGCATGGACACGGGCGATGTTAAAGCCTGTAATACCTTTAACACTGCCCGTTAATTTATTGCAGTTGGTTAGTGCATGTGTTTAACGTTGCGCAGTATTTGCAGGTCCAACTGATCAAACACTGGCAGCGGGTAATTCAGGGTTAAATCCTTGTCTTCCGCTGCCGTAGTCATTTCAATGGTGCCATTGGCCTGTCGATCTAATTCCCTGAAGCCATTTTTGATATACCAATCCACCGCTACTGCCGGTGCAAAGGTATGCAGGTCCCGGTCGCCCTTGGCGGCGCGCAATAACATTTTTCCTATGCCATTGCCGCGAAAGCGACGCCCGACAATCAAGGCGTCAATACGACGTATTGGCTGGTCATCCGCTTCGGTATAAATAATCATGCCGATGGGGGTGCCGGAGTAGAGTTTGGTGATTAGCATTTCGGATTTGCCCTGTTCAATCATAACCTGGGCTTTGATGAGTTCGGTGTAGCGGTGTTCGTTTGACCATTGCAACGCAGATTGCATTTCAATGCCGAAGTACATACTGATCATCATTGAAACGCACACATCCGTATTTAAATCTTCCTTTCTTATTAGTTGGGTATAAGTGTTTTTCATTGCCGATACTTCCCCTTGTTTACAACTGCACATTTTAATTTTGTTGTTGTTGACGTTTTGTTTTGAGCATAACTACAGGGTTCTGCTTATGAAACATAAGCATGTAAACAAGCTTATCGTGCGATTTTTATTCGACAATAGCGGGAAAATTATTTGCACGACATTCGTATTGTCATAATTAATGATTTGTTGTCTGGTTCACAATTTGTTGCGCCCAACGCGATTGGGTTTGCATTATTTCAAGTAGGTATCGCCACTGGTAAATTCAAACTTCCTACCGTCACTCAGGGCGATAGTTACCAGGAAATTAAGAACTCCTTCCGTGGGCTGTTCTTTCAGGAAAATAGTCAGTGTTTGTGGTGCGGGAAAGCCAGCTGGTAGGTCGGCAACTGAAGTGAACGGCAAGTCGAGTACACTAAATAAACTCGCAAGTTCAGTTCCTGCCGGGTATTGGGAATTAAAATCCTGTGCGCTGGTGATGGATATCTTATTGAGCATTTGACGTGCCCGGTCCATAGCAGGTGAGCAGGCATAGGCACTGGCAAATAAACTAAAAGCAGGGGTTCTTACATAATAGGTTTGTACATCCGCTTTTAGTAATAATGCCAGACGCCGCCAGGGGATTTCTGCTCCAGGAGTGGCGGGTTTATTACTCTGGTCAGTCATGGCCTGCTTCAGGTCACTGGTGTATTCGAGGGAATAACCCTGATAGTGGTTGACTGAGTATTCCCTCGGAGTGGATTTACAGTCGTCGTCGCCATTACCGCCGCAAGCAGCTAATGCTAATGGCAGAGAAAATATAATTGCTTTTGCAAAATCCGAATTTTTCATGGCAAGCTCCTGTGCGAAATATTCCTAAGTATGTTCCTGTAAGCGATATAAAAAGTCAGCGAATTTATAACAGCGGTGAATTTTAAGGGAAGTAATTATAGGCTCAAACACCCAGCCACAGGCAAGCCAGAGCTATCACGGCTGGGATGGTTTGGATATAGAGAATTTTTTTTGCGGCAGTGGCGGCGCCAAATGCCCCCGCTACTGCAATGCAGATCAGGAAAAAATATTTTATTGAATTTCCTTCCGCACCCAGCCACAGTCCCCATAGTAAACCCGCTGCAAGGAAACCGTTATACAACCCCTGATTAGCGGCAAGTACGCGGGTGAGTGCGGCTTTTTCCGGGGAGTTGCGAAAAGCGCGCAAGCCAGCGGGTTTTTCCCACAGGAACATTTCCAGTACCAGAATGTAAACATGCAGAAGTGCGATAAGTGCAATAAGGCTATTGGCGACTGGCATATCCATAGTGAATTCCTTCAGTGATTGAATGTTATTTACCGCGCTTTGCTACCCAACCAGTAGCTGATACTAATGAGCACCAGTGCTATTAAACTGCCCAAAAACTCCCTGGCTTCCTCGATATAAGGTTTGGCCGGGTTCATGCTTTGCATTAGCGCTTCTTCGTTGCTGTGCTGATAATAAGTGTAGGCCCCATGGGTGTAGATTCCCAAGTCGAGAATACACAGCCCAAGCGCAATCCAAAATACATAGCGATTGCGTTTATTTACTAACTCTAATAATGGTATTGCTGCACAAATTAAATAAAACAAGGTCCAGACCACCGGGTCCGGGTCGTTTAGTTGCAAATAGGCGAATGCAATGAGTGTAAGTGCGAAGAGTAAGTGAATTGTTTTGCTGGCAATGGTGAACATGATTTTTTAGCTCAGTAATAATTGTTGTAATAGTTGTTAATAGATTGTAATTAATTGGGATGCATTATTCGAGAGAGACCTGTGTTACCACAATATCCTCTTTATTTTCCGCGTAGCTGATCCATAGCTGGTTGTTCCAGATAATACTTTTAGGGTAGCTATAGCCAATGCGTTTGTATTTACCCTGAAACCGCATAGGCGATAAATCCTGTTGGCCGCGCAACAAAAAAGCGTGATCAAACCATTGACCATTTTTGCTCATGGTCAGTACCAGGGGAATACGTTCTTTTGATCCGCTCGGGTTATTAACCAGATACGCTGTACCATCCGGAAAGTTGCCTGCACTTTGTTTTGCGCGTGAGTCTGCCATATTGGTGATAACCGGTGTAGACCAGCTGTTGCCGTTATCGCTTGAGGTGGCTGCCAATAATTTAAAGCTGCTGCCCTGGTCACGAAACACCATGACGGGGTTAGCTTGTCGGTTCAGGAACCAACTGGGCTCCAGTTCGCGGCTAATGCCTGGTTGGTGCGGCAGGTTTTCCATTTTGCCAATTTTCCAGCCGCTGATTCCGCGTGGATCATCAGTAAAAAAGGTTTGGCAATTAATCCGGGTTGCTGATGTAACGCAGTCAGGATTCGACCATTAGGTAATTTTTTTAAATCCTGTTCGATAATGCCCTCAACGGGTTTTCCCGCCTCATCCAGTACGCGAGCTGGTGATGACCAGCGAACGCCATCGCGACTGGTTATATATTCTACATAGCCGCCTTTTGGGGACATGTCTTTGGGCCAGACATTGATATAAGCCACCAGGGTTTTTCCATCGCTCCACCAACCTCCGTTGGTGACTAGTGAATCGCTACGTGCTGCGACTAATGTTTTTCCCTCACTCCAGTTGCGACCGTTTGTGCTCTCGCTATAGAGTATTTGTGTCTCTGGTGCGTCTTCATCTTGCTGTGAGCTTTGCCATTGGATAAATAATTTATTGTTAAATGCAAACAATACTGCACCGTGATTGTATTGGCTGGCTTTTTCCTTGCCTTTAAAAACAAGGTGATGGGCTATTTGCTTCGGCGGCAACAGCCCCAGGGTGGTTGGTTGAGCAAAATCGAATAGCTTTTCGTTAACCTGCAAGGGGAGTTGGGACTGTGCCATTACGGGCGTACAGCTCAGCGCGAGCAAAAATAGCAACACTGAATTTTTTAGGGGGCCAAATAAAAACATTAAACCTCTCCGGCGGAGTTGAAATGATTTGCGATGGATAGTTAATCCTGATACCAGGCCGATGAGTGTTAATATTTTTTTGGTTTTGTAGGGAATCGCTTAGGTTTTTATGGCGACAAAAAGTGCATTACCCGACATTTTATTCCACGGCAAAATTGTATGGTAATCGTGCTCAAAAATATGGACTTCAAAATAAGGCTGCAGCAATGCCTGCATCTGGGCAAAGCTGAGGGCCACCATAGGGTGGTGGTCGCGCCAGCATTCGGTTTTTCCGTCAGTTGTTTTCTCAATCGACAGCTGCAGTTGCTGCTGTTCGCCAGCACCCGGGTAGTACCAGTTGGATTGAAAGCAAAACTCGCTGTGGTTTTGTTGCAGTGTGCGCTTAATGCCGGGGCGATTGTCGATCAGGTTTTTGTCGACTGCATTGAAGCAAAAAATCCCGCCTGGCGCCAATGCCGCATGTACATGCGCAATACATTCCTGCAGGTTGTTAATCGTTTGGTTGTAGTGAATGGAATACAAAAAGCAGCTGATTAAATCCAGCGGCGAATCCACCTGTAATTTACACATATCCTGCTGGAAAAAATGTGCCTCCGGGCAGCGCAGCTGGGCGATATCCAGCATGGGCTGGTTAATGTCCATACCGCTGGCATGGTAACCAAAATCAATAAAGTGCCGGATATGCGGCCCGGTGCCGCAGGCCATATCCAGATACTGATTTCCCCCATTGCCAAACAGCTGATGCAGGCGGCGAACCTGATTACTCTGCTCCGCGTAGTCAATATCGGCACACATTAAATCGTAATACTGGGAGAGGTCGGTATACAAAACATTGCTGGACATGCGGCGGCTATCCGTTTTCAGGTGCGTATTATTTCCATTCGTAGCAGCGATGCATTCATCACTATTTATTGAACAGGGGATACTGGGTCGTCGACAAATTTAACATATTGTTGGCCAAAATATCCTGTGAATGATTTAAGTGCCAGCAAAGAGTTGATTTCCTTTGTAAATTTTTTTCTGGTGTGTGTTATGCGTGTCCTGTTGAGTTAGTCGATCGTCAAAGCCGATGTTGTTTTTGCGGCTTTTCTGCGCAGTAGATAGACGAGGTGTAACATGAAAAAAATGATCAAGGCAGTGGTAATCGGCATTTTTTTAAGTGCTGTTGGTTATGCCCAGGCGGGCATAGTAAATTTTATTTCGTTAACGGAAAGTCCCGGCGGTTACGGTGAAGGCGCCTGGGACCCACTGGTACTGAGTGTGGGCGGTGCCACTATGACAGTGACCGGTCACTCCACCAGTGATACCGATGGAAAACAATTCGCCTACCTGGATTGGGGCAATGCCGGGTTGGGAACTTGTCAGGATGTTTTGGATAGCTCCAAGGTAAATACTATGGTGAGTGGCCGGACGGCAAATAACTGCAACCCAAGCAGCGATGACAATGTCACTTTCCATGAGTATTTGCGGTTTATGTTTGATAGGGATGTAGTAATTAATAATTTCTGGTTCAACAACAACCATGATGGAGGATTGGGGGCCGGAGATATGGTCAAAATTGGCGGTACTGATTACGCCGTAATGACAGGTTATGCAGGAGGCATTAATGGGGTAGGGAGCTTCTCTGTGAATGCAGGCGACTATATCGATGTAGCCTTCTCCAATGAGCAGTTTTACATCAGTGGAATTGAAGTAACTACCCGTTTGGCAGAACCCGGCTCAATTTTGATGATACTGATGGGCCTGGGTTCTTTGTATGGAATACGCCGCTGGCGTTGCTAGGTTTTGCCGCTGTTGTTAAGGACGTGAAATTGCAAGCCTGCCTCAACCTGCAGATGAATTGCAGGTTGAGGTAATCACACTGTGCAGTTTGCTCCCTCCATTGTTTTACATTCCCCTCTTGCGAGTATTTTTTCATCCCTTCCTGATTCTGCGAAAATCAAAAAATCCTATGTAAATCATTGCATTAGCAAAGTGGTTCACTTTTCTGTTGAAACTGAGCCGGAGCATTTTGCGTGTCTTGCCAAAGTGAAGCGACGGCTTTTTGAGGCTGGGTAACTATGGCCCCACTGATATCGGAAACAGATAGCGGCCGGGGCGAATTAGCGAATGATTCATGCCCGGTTAAACAGATTGATAGGGAATATTTCCGGAGCTGGACATTCGTACTGCCTACACTGGCTAGAGACCTGTGGGTTGGTTAATCGGCTCCAAATGCAAGACCACACAGCCGAAGAAGAGACGATTAATTAGAAGAGCTAACCAACTAGAAAAGGTCCGAGGAGGACGGTGTTATGTTCACAAAGTCAAAAATGTCGCTGGCCGTGGCTACCGCCATGGCATCGACCCTGGTCATCGGAAGTGTGCAGGCAGCAGATGCCGATGCGAATCTGGAAGAGGTTGTGGTCACAGGTATTGCTGCCAGCTTGAGTCGCAGTATTGATAAAAAGCGCAATGGGGATCTGGTTGCGGACAGCATTACTGCCGAGGATCTGGGTAAGTTTCCCGACAATAATATCGCCGATTCCCTGCAACGTATTCCCGGTGTGGCGATTGACCGCGCTGGCGGTGAAGGGCGTTTTGTGAGCATTCGCGGCCTTGGGCCGGATTTCAGTGCAGTGTTAATTAATGGTCGTTCACCGGCGAGTGAAAACGAAGAGCGCGCCTTCAGCTTTGATACCCTTGCCTCGGAACTGGTGCGCACCGTCGACGTATTCAAAACAGCAAACCCTGGCCTGAAAGAAGGTGGCCTGGGCGGCACTATCAATATTATTACTGCGCGTCCATTTGATTTTGACGGTTTCCACGCAGCGGGTAGCGTCAAGGGCATGTATGAAGAGAACAGTGAGGACACGAGCCCGCAGGCCTCTTTTGTGGTCAGTAATACTTTTAACGATGAGAAGTTTGGTGTTCTTGCTTCGGTCACCTACCAGGAGCGTTCCAGTGCGAAATACACTGTGGAAAACGAGCACATTTCCAAAACCACGGAGGAGCCATTTTTAAACTTCACTAACCCCGCTCAGGGGTGGGCCGGTGGTTATGCATACTCGGGCGATGGCCTGGAAGAAGATACCTATCGCATTCAGAGTTTGTATGCCGGTATTACTAACGAAACGCGCGAGCGTATTGGCGGTAATTTGGTGTTGCAACTGCAAGCGACTGACGACCTGGTGTTGACCGCCGATATCATCCACTCCAAATACGATACCTCTACGTCAAAGTATTCCACCGGTTCATACATGTGGGCACCGACTTTATCGCCAACTAATCAGGTTGATAGCAACGGGTTCTACAACGTGATCAATCATGGTTACGATGCTGGCTACAACATCACCGGCTATGCACATCTATTAACAACGACTGAGCGCCCGACTGAATCCAATGTCGGTGGTTTAAATGCTGCCTGGGATATTTCTGATGAATGGAAAATGATTGCTGATTTTTCTGTGTCAGATGCAATCCTGGATAATCGCGGCCTTGATCGTTTGTACATTGTGGAGTTTCTGGATCGACCCGGCTACATCATGACCTCCAATGGTGGTATTCCCACGCTGGAATACGCCGATCCAGCCGCAATTAAACCTGAAATGGGCAGCGCCAATATGCGCGATTTGCGCGCGCGTATTAATTCCAATGACGGTGTGTATAACAAAGCCAACAATCACGAATTTAAACTGGATGTTGAATGGACACCCGCAGATGCATTGCTGACGCAAGTAAAATTTGGTGTGAATAATACGGTTGCGGAAAAATCTACTGAATATTGGTCAACGCCCGATTTAATTCGCCGTATGTATCACGGCCTGGCAACACAACAAGTGATGGATACAGATTCCATTATTAAAGGTGTGTTGAAACCGGGCAACGTGTTTGGTGGATTAAATGGTGATGTGTACATGATTGATCCGGTTGCTTATCGCAATTGGATGGCAGAAAACGTCGATGGCCGTACGCGCGCCAATACGCCAGCCGGTATCGCATCCAAAGAGGCCTTTATCGCCAACGGCAGCAGTTGGGATGCAGTAAAGTCCAACGACTCCTACACCATTGAAGAAGATGTAACTTCATTTTATGTGGAGGCTGCGGGTGAAACTGAAATCTTCACCATGCCGTTACATGTATCTGGTGGTGTGCGCTACACCGACACAGCATTAACCTCGTCGGGTACCTCACAAGTATTAATTGGCTTGGAGCGTGAAGCGGCCGAGCCGGGCCGGCCGCCATCACCCTGGTTGGTGCAGCAATTTGCGGATGAAGCGGGCACTGCTGTTGCAATGGATAACGATTACGACAACTGGTTGCCATCGCTCAACGCGCGTCTGGAGGTCACAGAAGATTTTTATGTGCGTGCAGCCGTCAGCGAAACACTGACGCGCCCGACATTAACCGCTCTGGCTCCTTACACGTCATACGGCACTACTACTACATCAACACGCATGGCGCGCGGCAATAACCCGAACTTGAAACCGTTTGTTGCGCAAAATTTCGATCTCTCGTTTGAATACTATTACGGCGATGCAAACCTGGTAGCGGTTGCGCTCTACAAAAAAGAAATCGACGATTTCATTGTAACTATGAGTTTGCCGGAAACCTTTGAAGGTATTGCGGTGGAAGATCCGGAGTGGAGAACTTTTATGGTGACGCGCCCACACAACGGCGAGTCGGCAACCATTGAAGGGGCAGAAATCAACTGGACCCATATGTTTGAAAACGGTTTTGGTTTTGCTACCAACTACACCTTTGTAAACAGCAGTGCGTCACTCAGTGCTGCCAATGCCACTGAAACATTTGCCTTGCCCGGTATTAGCGATACTGGTAATGCCACAGTGTTTTATGACAAAGATGGTTTGGAGGTGCGGGTTGCCTACAACTATCGAACACCATTCCTCGGTCGCGTATTTAACGGCCCCAGCAACGAACCTGTTCACTATGACGCATACGGCGCGTTTGATGTAAGCGCCAGCTATGACCTGACTGACAGAATTACTCTGTTTGTGGAAGGCAGCAACGTCACTGGCGAAACAGTTAACAAATATGGCCGTTACCAAAACCAGTTCATAGGTTTTGAAGACACAGGTGCACTCTACACCTTCGGTCTGCGCGCCAAACTTTAGTTTTACTCTCGTCATGACTCCCGTTATGACTTCCCTTTGCCCGGTTTCGGCCGGGCTTTTTTACGCTTTTGCCTGAAATATATAGTTAGCGGAATTTACTGGTCACCGACCACATCTTTGCTCTAGATAACGTCAACTCACACAATAATTTTTTTGCTTATCCGATAAAGGTGTTATATGAAAAATTTATTCGCTCATCGGCTGTTAAAAATAATGTTTTTGGTTGTTACCAGCATGTTGTTAGTCAATGTGGTAAAGGCGCAGCAAACCTGCAATGCCTTTGTGGGTAATGTGTGTACTGAAATTAATGCAATGTATGTCAAGCTGGACTCCACCACACGCATCGCCGGTGTATTAGGCGATACTGCAGCAGAGAATACCCTGCTGAAATTTGCGCGCGATAACGGGATTAATTATCTCATCATGTATGACCTGCAAGGGTTGGTGGCAAACTCCACTCGTGCAGCCCAATTGGCATCACTGATTTCCCGTGCGAAAACCCAGTACGGTGTACAACAAGTGGGAGCTGCATTGGCGGAATCGCAATTTGCCGACAACATAGTAGCCTACAACAATAGCCATGCTGCGAATGAACGCATTGACGTACTGAATGTGGAGCGTGAGTTCTGGCGCTCAACCACCAACCGTGCAGCGGAATTTGATGCAACTATCAATGTTCTGAATTATTTTAAAAATGTCGGAACAGCGAATAATTTGATCACCGAAATTTATATCGGCTGGATTACTGCTACCGAAGGTGCGCGCCTGGGTGATGCCGTTGATCGTGTACTGGTTCATTACTATCGGCAAAATGATACTGACATAGTGAATTACGGTGTCGAGCGTTTGCAGTACCTTGCCGGCGCAAGCCGCAAAGTCAAAGTGATTCCCATTTTCTCCAACGAGGGCCCGGAGACCACGGACGATGCCGAGACTTATTTTATGGGGAATTGGTTAGCCACTAACCCGAATGATAAAGCATTTAAAAGCTGGCTTAGCGGTTACAACCAGCTCTCTGGCAGCTGGAAAAATAATATCGAGGTCATTGGCTCCAACTGGTTTCTCTACAATCATTTCCCTGCAATTTATGCCGCAAAGCCAAACCACATTACCACTAATCCCGCGAGCCAAACTGCCTGCGCTGGACAGTCGCGTACATTCACCGTTGCAAGTTCAGCAACAACAAAAACGTTTTGTTGGTTAAAGAATGGTAAGTGTTTGGTTGATGGAGGCAATATTTCTGGCGCGCGTACAGCAGCGTTAACAATTGCCAATATCAGCACATCGGATTTTGCCAATTATGCCGCGCGCGTGATTAGTTACGACACAACCAATCCAACCAGTTTCACGTCAACAGCGGCGAGCTTAACCGCTACCGCAAGTTGTGGTACTTCAGGCACTAATCGCGCGCTAAATAAAACGGTTACTGCCTCATCATTTATTGCAGCCGGTTATGAGCCTGCGAAAGTGGTTGATGGCAATACCACCAGTACGCGTTGGGCCAGTGCATATTCAGGTTCACAATGGATCCAGGTAGATCTGGGCGCGACAACCAATGTTACACGCGTGAAATTAACCTGGGATCCAGCCTATGCCATTGATTATCAGATTCTTATTTCTGCGAATGGCACTAACTGGACAACTCTGCGTTCCGTTACCGGCAATACCAGCCTTGTTAATGACAATACCGGATTAAGCGGAGCAGGGCGCTACCTCAGAATCAATGGCACTACCAAGGCGCTGCCCGCCTGGGGATTCTCGCTCTATGAATTGGAAGTGTATTGATCGGTATCCTGGTCTTTTAAACGATATTGCTATGCGTGGACTTGTTGTTCGTATTTAACCGCGTTCGCATTTATTGGCTCCCTGATTTTTCAGGGAGCTGTTGTAGAGGTAAATCATGTTAGAAAAAACAATCCTGACACCTGTGTTGGTGAAAAGTACATTAATGAAAAAATCGTGGATTAAAATATCCCTGCTGGCATTGGTGGCTTTAGCTGGCCCCGCATTTGCCAATCTTTCTGTTAGTGACCTGAAAAAATTCGGTGATAAGGCAGAGTTACGTTTTGCGACGGTTAGCAATTTTGGCCAGGAAGGAACTTTTGATGCGCTGGTAACTATCAATAATCACTCCAACATTACTTTGCCGGCAGGAAAAAGCAATTGGAAAATCTATATTCATTCGGTGAAACGTATTCTCGCAACCAGCTCTGTAGCGGTTACCTTTAAGCGTTTACAGGGCGATCTTTATGAGATTGCGCCTACTGACAAATTTCCCGGGCTGGTTCCCGGTAGCGTCATACAACTTCCCTACAAGGCACGTGGGCATATTGTCAGTTACAGTGATTTTATGCCGCGTGCGTTTATTGCAAATTCATCAGGTGAATCTGCCGTATTTGCGAATACTGATAGCGAAAACCTGGAGCAATTTATTGATCCCTTCACCAGGCCAGAACAAATTTTACGGTTTGATACCCCCCGCGATCTCTATGCAACAGTAACTACAAACAGTCGTTACCAAAGTAATCTGGCGGTAAATAAATTGGAGGTCGTTGATGATAAGGTGAAAATAATTCCCACTCCAAAAAACGTAACCTACAGTAAAGGCAATGCGCAAATTGATAGCAATTGGACAATTGTTGAGGTGGGCGGGCTTGCCTTTGAAACTGAGTATTTACAGCAACGTTTGCGCGAAGCAGGGCTGCTTGTGAATAAAAGGGTACTGGATAAACAATTAACAACCGGTACACCCAAAAAGCAGGTCATTGAACTGGGTATCGACAAAAAATTTACTACTAGCGAGGCCTATGAATTGAATATTACCAATGAGAAGGTGGTGATAGTAGCGGGCAGTGCGACGGGAGTATTTTATGGCGTGCAGAGTTTCCTGAGTTTGTTGCCGGTTGAGAAATCAAGTATCAAGCAAGTGCCTGCATTGCGCGTGTTCGATGAACCGCGTGCACTGTGGCGCGGTATGCATTATGACCTTGCACGCAATTTTCATGGCAAAGATTCGGTGCTTGAGCTCGCCGAACAAATGGGACGCTACAAACTTAACAAACTGCACTTGCATCTAACTGAGGACGAAGGCTGGCGTATTGAAATTCCCGGTTTGCCAGAATTGACTGATGTCGGTGCGTTTCGCTGTTTCGATCTCACGGAAACAAAATGCCTGATGCCCCAGCTGGGTAACGGCCCCGATAAAACGGCACCTGGCAATGGTTATTTAACGGCTGCCGAGCTCACTGAAATTGTTCAGTTTGCTGCGCAACGCCATATTGAAGTGATTCCCGAAATTGATATGCCAGGCCACTCACGCGCGGCGATTAAATCGATGGAGGCGCGCTACAAAAAGTTCATGGCTATTGGAAACAAGTTGGCCGCAGAACAATACCTATTAAGTGATCCCTTGGATAAATCGCAATACCTGACAGTGCAAAGCTATGCCGATAATTCGGTTAATGTGTGTTTACCATCAACCTATGTGTTTGTTGAAAAAGTTATTTATGAATTGCAACAAATCTATCGCAATGCTGGCCAAAAACTGAATGTGTTTCATATGGGGGGAGATGAAGTAGGCAAGGGCTCATGGACAGCATCGCCTGCTTGTACGCAATTATTTGCCAGCAATGAGCACGGAATTTCTGGTGTTGCTGATCTAAAACCCTATTTTGTTCAGCGTATTTCAGAAATTACCAGTAAACGCGGGCTCGATATTATGGGTTGGGAAGATGGTTTGATGTACGACCCGAACAACACCTTCAATCGCGCGCAATTGCGCAATACGCAGGTTATTGCCAACGCCTGGGACAATATTTGGGAGGCCGGTGTTGCTGATCGCGCTTATCGCCTGGCGAATAATGGTTACGAAGTCGTGATTTCCAGCTCCACACATTTATATTTTGATCACCCCTACGAAGCCAGCGCGAGTGAGCGCGGCTATCACTGGGCAACACGCTATTCGGATCTCGCCAAAGTATTTGGCTTTATGCCCGACAATCTTTACGCAAACGCCGATAGAACATTTATTGGTGCGGAAATTACCAATCTGAATGCGTTAGTAGGGCGGATTCTTCCTCCGCTGGTAAAACCAGAACATGTGCTGGGGATGCAAGGTCAGGTGTGGTCCGAAACAATTCGCACCAAAGCGCAATTGCAAACCATGATTTTTCCACGGGTAATCACACTGGCAGAGCGAGCCTGGTTTAAAGCGGATTGGGAGGGCGATAGCCCGGATATACCGGCACGCGAGCAATCCTGGCGTGACTTTATTGCAACACTGGTGAGCAAAGAATTGCCCAGGCTCGAGCAGTCAGGTGTTGCATTATATTTGCCTCCACCAGGTGCTGTGCGTGTTAGCAATAAACTCAATGCCAATACATCACTGCCAGGGCTCGCGATTGAATACAGTCGTGATCAGGGGAAAAACTGGGCAAGCTACCAGCAAGGCACGGAAATCGGTAGTGCACCGATATTGTTACGCAGCCGTTTAAATTCCATCGTCAGTGCTACAGCAATTCTTAATTAATGAATGGATTTAAACTTCAATCTTGTCGAAAAGGTTATGCGTTATGTTGCGTCAATTAGTCCTATTTAGTGGTTGTATCTTTCTTGTAGCATGCGGCGGTGGTTCTGGTGCGATCAAAAATAATGGCGGAAGCTATGTGTCGGCCAGCACATCCAGTGCAGCACAAAGCGCTGCGCAAATTTCCTCAAAAAATTCTGTTACTTCTTCATCTGCTGAGGTCAAGTCATCGCTGATTGCATCGAGTGCGGCAAGCTCCAGTGCAGCTGGGTTGTATGGTTTGTATGTCTCATTGCATATGGGTAGAAGTGATCAGCTGTTAGGTAATGCCCAGCGCGAAGAGCAATTCCTTAACTTTGTGCGCACTGGTGGTTTCAACTACCTGATTTTTTATGAGTTGGAAGGTATGGCTTCAGCATCAATAAAGGCACAGCAATTTGCCTCACTGGTAAGTCGCGCCAAATTGACTGCGGGAGTTACCGAAGTTGGTGCTGCATTGGGTGATGTCGGCGAAGCCGATACCGTAGCTGCTTACAATAGCGGCAGACCGGCATCCGAGCGCATCAATGTGTTAAATGTTGAATACGAATTCTGGAATAAAGCGGATCGTAAAACCGAATTTGCTACGACTATTTCTATGTTGGAACGTTTTAAAGCGGTTGCTGCCGCTAATCAACTCACAACTGAAATTTATATTGGTTGGGTGGATGCTACGGAAGCAGTGAGTCTGGCTAATGTGACAGACCGTATTCTTGTTCATTATTATCGCCCAAATGATATTAATATCGTTAACTTCGGAATTGAACGCCTTGAGTGGATGGCAGCTGCAAGTCGCAAAGTAAAAGTGGCTCCTATATTTTCCAGTGAGGGTCCAAAAAATACCTATGACGCACCGTTTATGGGCTGTTGGTTGGAAAAAAATTCACACCAGCAAGCATACAAATCCTGGAAGGCGCAATACGATGCAATTGATAAACCCTGGAAGGAAAATATTGAAGTCGTTGGTTCTACCTGGTTTGTTTATGATAAGTTTTTAGATGTGGGTATTGGTGCTGCCAATGGTTGTAGTAATTAACGATGGTGTTATTTAATTGTTATATGAATTTATGGCAGTACCAGATACGGGCGCGCGCGTTAATCCTGCAGCGAATTGATAGAGATATAGCATGAGTGCAACAGAATCTCCTGAGCAAAAACGAGTAGAAGATACCGCGCGGCTTGCGTTGCTTCAAGGTAAGCACCAACAGGCGTATCACCTGTTAACTGATGCATTGAAACGATTCCCCCGCTTTGCGGGGGCCTATTTCCTGTTAAGCCGAATTGCCTACGATTTTAGCAATCACCTCAAGGAGGTTGAAATGTTGCTCGGTGCGCACCATTTGGACCCCGACAACCTTGAGTTTATTGTCTACCTTGCGCGAGCTCAGGTGTTGGTTGGCAACAGCGCTTATGCGCATGAATTGTTGGCGCGCGCTGAACACCTTTCCGGTCACACGGCGGAAATGCATGATCTAATGGGGGTTACCTATAATCGGTTGTGTATGTACCAGCAGGCGGCAGAATGCTTTAAAAAGTCGATAGACTGTAACAACACTAATGCGGGTGTGTTTTTTAACCTGGCATCAACACTTAAATTTTGTGGCGATTTTCCCGGTGCGCGCAATGCTTATGAGCAAGCAATAACACTCAAGCCGGACTATTTAAAAGCTCATGCTGCCTTAACGAGCCTGGGTGGAATCAGTAGCGAACATAATCACGTTGCGCGTCTGCAGGAGTTATTGGGGAAAACGGCAAATCCTGATGATAGGCTGTGTATTGCTCATGCCTTATCCAAGGAATTGGAAGCATTAAATCAATGGGATGAAGCGTTTTCGGTATTGCAGCAAGCCAAACAACAAAAATCTGCACAACTGCATTATGACTTTTCCCGCGATCACTCCATTTTTAAAAAATTGACCGCGTTCTACGCAGCGAAATCCTCTCGTGTTAAAAAAGGAATAATCAATAATCGCCCCATTTTTGTGACCGGCATGCCGCGCACGGGCACTACCCTGGTTGAGCGAATTATTTCCAGCCATAGTGAGGTAGCCTCGGGTGGTGAACTATATAATTTCTCTGTTGCATTAAAACGGCTGATCGGCAGTGTTAGCAGTGAATTTATTGCGGATGATTTCATTGACCAGTTTGCACGCGTTGAGCTTAATGCGTTGGGAGGGGCCTATATCGAACGTACAGAGTATCTTGTCGATCAAAAACGCTTTCTTGTGGATAAATTGCCGCTGAATATCCTCTATGCAGGATTAATAATGGAAGCCTTGCCGGGGGCAAAGGTAATATGCCTTGAGCGCAATCCCCTGGATACTATTGTGAGCAATTATCGCCAGCTATTCAGCTTCCAGGATTCAACGTTTGCCTATTCCCTGGACCTTGAAAATACGGCGCGCTACTACAGTAAATTCAAAAAATTAATGAATCTGCTGTCGGATCACTATTCTGAAAATTTCTATGTGGTTAATTATGAAGCTCTGGTTTCTAACCCGGAGACAGAGATTAAAAAATTATTAAAATTTTGCGGTTTGCAATGGGAAGATGCCTGTTTGCATATTGAGCAAAATACCAAACCAGTTGCCACGGCGAGTGCAGTACAAGTGCGCCAACCCATCAGCTCATCAGGTATCGGACAATGGCAGCGCTATTCCAATCACTTGGGAGCCGCAATAAAAATACTGGGTGAAGAAAATTTATTAACCTGATAAAAAAGCATCAGCCTGTTATTAAACCAAATCGCTATTCTTTAACCAAGTCACTGCCGGGTTCCTTTGCAAAATGCGCAGTGCGCAAGGCTTCACGGCGAAATTCGGTGGGTGATGTTCCTGTCAGACGTTTAAAAAAGCGCTGGAATGCAGATTTGCTGTTAAAGCCTGACTCCAACAGTATGTCCATAATCGTCATATCTTTATATTTCTCATCGGCAAGATATCGTTTGGATTCTTCAATACGGTAGGAGTTGATGAATTCAAAGAAATTGGTACCAAACGTTTTATTAATCGCGTATGAAACATCGCGATAGGGTACCCCGATTTTGGCAGAAAACTGCTCTACGTTGAGGCTTTGGTTCAGGTACAGTTTTTGGTTAACAATCCCGTCCAGAATTTTATCGATGGTGGAGTCCAGGGGTTTTGTATCTACACCCGCTGAAGACTCTTTGGGTAACTCAAATTCTTCGTCTTCCTTGGTGGTTGTCAGGTGTTGGGCATGGGAAATACTGTAATAGAAGAGTGCAATCAGTAATATAAAGTTCAGGTAGTTGTCGGTGACACCAAGTGGCAAGCGATAAAAATAGGCGAGCAGGCTCAGCGCTAGCGTCCACACACCGGCAAACACAAACCCGAGGGTCAGGTAATACAGCCACCAAAGAGCCGTTTCATTGACATCTGAATGTTGTTGGCGCAACACCTTGTGATAGCGCCATACGGTAATTGATGCTGCCGAAAAATAAGCCAGTGGAATAATCTTTAATGAGTACCACAGGCTGTCAATAATAGTGTAGAGCACTGCATCCATGCCAAAGGTGTCCAGCTTTAAGCGATTTATATCAATATCAAAACATCCAACAACTCCCAATGCCAGTGCAGCCGGAATCAGGTGTAATAGATGGATGCGCTTTAGATGGAAATTTTCCTCGGTAATACTACGTACATAAAGTAATAGCAGCGGCGCTTTCAGTAAAAGTGAGCTGCAATAAAAGTAGGGGACAAGGATTGCGCTCCAGGTGGTGGGGGGAATGTATTCATTCCAGATAAGCATTACACCCACATCGGAGATGGAAATGCTGATAAAAAATGTTGCAAGCAAAATTTTTGCAAGGTTTTTTTTAGCAGGCAGCACTAATTGATAGAGCGCTAATACCAGGCTCAAGCCTATAGCAAGAATAAGAATGATGTCATTAAGGTTGAATATCGGCGTTGTCATGCGGGAAAGCCTGGCTTTTTATGCGTATTGGTGTCAGTTATTTTACTCTAGGTATAGCAGAAATTCTGCAAATGGCAGGCCAATTAGCCGCGGATTTTTTGGGCTAAAAATGTCAATGTTTTGTGGGTGGAAAACAGGTAAATGTTTATTAATCTTTGTTCTGATTTACTGTATCAAGAACAAATAGGTTTTTCCGAAAATCAGGCTGTGAGCAGAATTGGCCCCTGCTTTCAGGGCTGTTGCTAATTGTTGTTGCTACTTGGGGTTTGAAACAGGGCAACAATTATCTGCATGCGCAAAAGTTGGGCATTGCTGCCCAACCTCCCAAATAGATCAGAGTCTATTGGCAAAAGGATATCGTCTAAATCTGAGAATAAGCAAAGGAATAAAAGCCAAAAAAAGCAATAAAGATGAAGGCTCATCCAGGTTTCTGCGTGTAACCTCGATTGAGAGGCTTATTGAGTTCATCCATAAGTTATCAGTGTCCACATGCCAGTGCGAATAAAATAGCCCGTCTTGATCTGGCTGGAAAAGACAAACCTCCTCATCACCTATGTAGCCGGAAAAGCGGCAGGATGTCATTGGGGTCCAGTGAAGTCTTTCGCTAATAACGCCCGTATCTACATCAGGGAATATACCCCTGATATATAAAAAACGGTCGTAGATGGTGACAAACTCCCGCTCATCCATATCGGGTGTATCTTCAAAAGGATCTTCAATAATTTCCTTTATATCGAAGCTAAAGATTACAAAATTGATAACATCAGTTGCCGGGTTATAGCCTTGGCTTATCAAATCAAATGTGAAGTCCTGCGCCCCGGAAATTTGATTATCTATGTTGTGGGCATGGGTAATAACGAGTGCGTAACTATTGCTAACAGGGAGTAAAGCGAGAATAAACAAGAAAATTTTTAGAAGCTTCATAAATCCTCCTGGTTTCTGACTACAAATTTGAAGCCATAAAAATTATGGCTTCAACCTTATAACATAACGAAGGATTGTATTTATTGGGCGCTACGATTTTTGAAAAGGCTATCACAAAGCATTGCGCTTAACTCTTCATGCGACGAATTCCCGCGAATATCAAACCAGAAATTATGAGAATCCAGGTTGATGGTTCCGGCACTCGCTCAACCAGGCTCCATGATAGATTGATTTGTGAATCACTATCAAAACCGTAAGAGTAACCGCCATTGTCATTGGATGCCTGGCGAAGAATAGTCCCTGTGTCGATGTGGTTAGTAAATAAAAAATAATTTGTGTAGGTACCTTCGGTGGCATAAGTGTTATCAACAAACTTAAAATTATTCAACGATGCATTGAAAGATACCTGTCCTTCCTTATCGAAAACCCAGGGCGATCCGATATCGGGAGCATATAAACTGGATATCAGATTATTTGAAAAAGGTCTGCCTTGAATGCTCACCTTTATGTTGCTGATGTTTTTTACGTAATCACCATCTCTTTCACCAGAAAAATAGCCTTTAACCAGGGTAGGTTCTATCCCGCGATCATCGCCGTAGCCTTCTTGGAATAAATAAGAAAAGTCAAACATCGCAGCTTGGGAAATGGCTGGAAATAGTAGAGTAGAGAGAATTATTGCGTTAACACCTTTCATTGTATTCATCCTTATTGAATTGAGTTAATTACCCCAATACGCTTATTGGGGGCGAAGATTATCATAACTTGGGCAGGGGAGGCGTCTCAATAAATTGTTAAAAAAAGGTGCAATTTAGCAATAAGAATTTCCATTTTGCAGTGCTAACTATCTGACAACGGTAATAGGCGTTAATGAAAAGTTGCTCGTTCCATCGCGTGGGAAATTTCTTTGGTGTTGGCCCCCATAAAGCCCACCTTAAACCCTGCTGCTTTAATTAATTTGTTGGCGCGTGAACTGGCGGCGAGTACGGCTAACAGGTTGAGTAGGGGAATAATGCCCAAAATAATCATTAATACCGCAGCAAAGCGCCCATACACCATCCAGCACAGGCGCGCATTAAAGATAATCATGGCCAGCCATAAGGGCAGCATAATCAAGCTACCAATAGCTTTTAATTCGGTAGCTAGTAAACCTTGCGTTATAGCGGCGGTAAAAAAATAGACGAGAAAGGTATACACCAGAGCTTTCTGCCGTTTGGCTACCTTAATAACTGTATTGAGTTCCTCGATCTGGAGATTATTCGTAGCCAGGTTTGCTTTTGGGGCTTCGTAAATGGCGTTGGCATCTTGTTGCATGGCGGTTTCCCTGTGCGTGGTTGTAGTTTTAGTCTGTGTTAGTTTTGCTTACATAAAAGTTGGGTGCGGTAGGGAATATAGATCACCAATTCGGTTATTCCGCTGCGCTGCCATTTGACACGATTGGATATTCCATCCAGCTGAATATCACAGTTTTGGCCAATTGCCTGGCGCAGGCGGGTATTTTCTTCTGAAATTTTCTGGATAACTTCGTAGCGGTATTTCTCCGGGGTAACAATGCTCAGATCAGCTTCACCATTTAAAACCAGTTCTGTACGTCCCACCTTTTTGGCTGACTTAATAAATTTTTCCAATGCGGCTTCCTGCTCTTGTGCAGACAACTGCTGATTTACTTTTTGTTTAACGGAAAAATTAAAGTAACTGGTGTCTGCGCGCGAACCATCTTTGGGGAATACTAGCGATTTATCTTTTGGGTCTAACGTGCGTAAGAATTCATCCCCATAAGCGAGCTGAATGTTTCCCTGTTTGTTGGCCGATTCCGCTAATGCTTGCAAGCTTTCGCGAATCTCCTTTTCGCGCAGGCCTTTATCGCGTGAGTCGTTAACTATTCTGACATCCTGTACCATAAAGTCACCTTGCTTCTTGAGAGTGACTGCCGGCATTTCATAATATTCGTCGGAGTCCATAATACCGCTGACTATTACCTCCTCAACGGCTTCGTCTTGCGCTTGAGCATTGGCACAAATTAATACAAAGCTGGCTGCAATTATTTTTTTTAGCATGATTGTTCCTTTTTTGGGGTTGGAGAGGTTGGTCTTTACAATCCAATTTGTGCACTTTTATTCTACGCGTTCGATAATTGCTACCTTTTTCAGTTCCCCGGAATAGGAATAGAAAAATCTGCCTGCTTCTGTTTCGGTATCCAGGTTATATGGCTGACGAAAATTATTAACGCTGCGCACAAAATAGATATAAATGGAATCGAGGTCTTTGTGAGTGACTGTAATATTCCATGTTTCCACCCAATCTTCTGTGTTGTCAGCGTCGTCGCTACCCGAGTCCTGTGCATAAATGATAGCGTTGGTTTTGTGTTCGGTAATTTTGAACTTCCCTTCTTTAACCTTGGATATGCCTCTTTCCTTATTTCCTGCTGAAACGCTTACCTTTCCTTCGCGAATAATTAACATCATTGTAGAATCGCGGCCACTAGTCGAAATAAATGGATAGCCATTACCTTGATTGGATTTCATCTCACCAATCCATACCCCATCAAAACCTCCCATATATAGCTCGGAGGTTTCATTGGTTTTTGTATTGGTTTGTGTGCAGGCAATCAGGCTAAGAGTTGCTATTGCAAAAATAAAATTTTTCATCATGTCTATGGCCTTTTTAGAGGTTTTTCAATTAAAGATTGAGTCCGCGGAGGAGGGTAAACTTTTTAATTAGGCTCTATGATGGGGTGCAAATGTTCTCGAGGAAGTTCATAGATTTTTGATTCACTTGTCTTTACATATAAAATATTTCCAATGTCAAAAATAACTTTTACCTTTTTTGTGGTGCAGTTCTCTTCGGGTTTGCAAGGGTTAACAATATCGCCAGGTATTTCGGATTTTTTAGATGAGCTAAAGTGGTAGGCTCTTTCTATATTGCCACCTATTCGAAAAATCTTTAATGCTGCTTCTGATGTTTTTGATACCATAATCGGATGAATTTGAATTATTATTAATATAGAAACTAACAGGATTAGCGAAAGACCATGAATGCTATCCAGCAGTGTGGCTATTTGCTTTTTTATTGATTTTTCCTCTTCGATGATTATTACACTTTTTTTGGGATTGGTCGGCAATAAAAATATTCCATTAATTATTAGCCATATTGCTAGAATAAGATATAGCGTGAATTCGTCGTCTAGCTTGAATATTGTAAATGTCCATAATGCGGTGAAGAATAGTGAAAAAAACCAGCATGTTTTTATTGATAAAATGGTTAAATATATCTTTACCCTTATTATGTTATCTTTTATTCGTCTTCTTATAAAATAACGGTTTCTTTTTAGTAAAGACATTCCAGATAAAAGTGTTATTGCTAATGCTTCGGCTATTAATATAAGGAAAAAGTCTAAGTTGGAAATGTAATTGCTAATAGATTCATAGTTCCAGAAATAAATAATAAAAAGAGATACGGTGGTTGAAAAAAGTAATGTGTAATTTTTAATTGCCATTATGGCTGGTGAGGTTTTCGAATTTTGTTTGTTTTCCAAATTAAAGCACTTTTGATAGAGGGCTGACTCTTGAGCGGAAATTGTAACAGCTAATAATAGGCATGGAGTTAGGCCAATCATGATGGTTGTCATGGTCGTTGCTATGCCGAAAATGAGTAAACTAGATGTTGTTGTAACCAGGTCTAGAGAAATTGGAATTTTGTTGTCTGTGCAGTAGATGAATAACTGATATGCTCCAGTTGCAATAAAAAATGCAAAATACCTTTTCATGTTGCTTCCTTAAATTCTCTCGGTTTAATTGCGCCAATTGGTTAAATGTGGTGAGTATTGTTGCTCAATATTTTACTAAATTATTCACTATTATTTTTCGAGTCTTCAAATGCTTGAATTAGTTTTCCTGTTTCATTGCCTTCTGTGGTGCCGTCTGGAAAATTACGTAGGTAGTCAAAGATTTCGTCTTTAGATACATAGACTTCGGCACCGGCTCTCAAGGTGGGGATGTTAAACGGATCATTTTGTAAAATCCCTTTTATGGTGTCGCCCCAGCCAATAACCTCTATCCACATCCATTCATTGGTGTCTTCGGGTGTTTTAAACGGTGCTTTGAGATAGATGTATTCGCCGGGCTTCAGCCCCTTGTTAAAGTCCTTTTTGAGTTGAGGCAGTTTCTTTTTTGCCGCTGCACTGGCTGCTTTAATTTCCTCATCATGATTAACGTAGATGACTTTGTCCTCGGAGCCAAAAAACCGGGATATAAATGCTTCTTGTTTTTCTTGCAGACCATTGCCTTGCTGGTTACCAAAATCTATTTCTAATAAGTAATTGTCCGGGTCTCCTTCCTCGGGTTTTGCCGGCTTTAGGGGGATAACGGCTTGCGCAGAAGCATTCTCTTTTAGTGAAAGTAGTATGCTTTTTTTCAGGGTTTCATTGCGTATTTTATGAAGATTTACCCTTAGCGTGAGGCCATCATCCACTTTGTTGCCTTCGAGAAGGGATTGGCCAACAATATTGATCAAATGTGCCATTGGGTCATTGTTGGTCCAGGTGAAATCATTGATCACTATGTCGGGCAAATTGAATTTCTGCATGCCTAAACTAATGGCGCGTATGAATTCCGTGTTTTTATAGGCATGGATGACAGTGTGTTTGGTGATGTTAGGGCCATCTTTTCCCCAGCTGGCAATTCTCCTTTTATGCCATTCGTTAGGGCTGAATATTTCTCGCGTTGACTCATCCCAGATTAAACCATTACAGGTCTCTGCCAATTTATGGGTAAACGATAAGGCGTCTTGCATGCCGGTTAATACGTAGTCGATTGGATAGGAAAAATTCAAAATAATAGCGGTGGTGCTTTTTTGTAATTTTTTTCCGTCTTCTGCACTTATATCATGGCCAAAGTAATGCAGGGATTGTTCATCGGGTGGGCTGTATTCAGTGTGGGCATCATTGATAATATTGATATCTAATAAAGGTTTTTTGGTTGAGGTGTTAATACTTGTTGTTAAATTAAAATTTGGGATGTGCGTCTGTGCATGTGTGGTCGCCGTTTTTGCGGGATCTTTTTTGGCGCAGTCCGGAATAAGGTAAATGGCGAACTGATAACTTATATTATGCGTTTCGTTATCGTTAGCGCCGTTTGATTTGTTGTTTTCAAGTGTCCAGCCAAGCTGGCTTAACAGCATTAAAGAAACAGTAATTATTAAATTTTTCATATCGCATCCATTAGTGCTTATTAAATTTCTATCCTGCGTGCAGGGTTATTTATCCTGAGAATTAGTAGTTATGAGTAATCAAAAAATTTGCGACGCTCTGTGCCCGCACTATTTGAATTTATTTTATTGGGATGTTTGAATTCCTTCCAGTTATCGACCCGTTTACCTACGTTTAAACGAGGAAACTCGCCGGCGGTGCTGCTTTCTATCCCCAAAAAATCCAATAACTGTTTCAAGCTGCCAGTGTGGCTAATGTCGATCGCTAGAAAATCATCGCGCTGTGCAAAATAATTGAACACGGCTTGTTGGTGTGCGCGATAGCAATCTTCCAGGTGTTGTTGGGCGAGTGGGTTCTCGCAATCAAAAGGTGCAAATATTTTATTAATGCAGCGTTTCAGTACCGGGTTGAGATAGCCAGATTTTGGCGTTAATTCCGGCAGCATTTTATTCATTAACATTTGCATGGATGGTACCCATGCGGACAAGGCTCTATCGAGATAGACAAATTTTGAATTTGGAAAGAGTGCGTCCAGCTCTTTATAGTCGGCAAAGCAGGGGGCATCGGAGACTACATCGGCTAATTCAAAAGCGTGTTTGGTATAGGCCGTGTGCGCGACTTTAAAGCCGTAATCCAGCAGCGCAACACTGATGCTGGTAGTACCAGTGCGCGGTAGGCCAATGATAAAAAGTTTGTTCATGGTGCTTATGGAGTTGTTTTCATCAAAACCAGAATTTTGTGCTATTGATTGGTTTAATTCTGGTGTTGACTATTTGTGTTGTAAAAGCTGCTTGGAGAAATTAATAAAGTCATCCAAGTGGTTTTTAATTATATTTTCGACAATCGGCAAGAGCAGTGCCTGGTAATCATGGACGGCAATGTTGCGGAAGCCGACCATGCGTTTCATGGTTTCGGCTAGATTGGCCTCAATCAGGTTTGCTTGGGCGAGTAGGGTAAATACATCGCGTGCGCTTTGTGTTATGCCGAGTTGTCTGGTGCGGATAATGTGTTGCCCCATATCCAGGGCTGCTTCGCAGGCGCGTTGAATATTCAGAATGGCGGCATCTTGCCGGCTATAGTCAGTCGCAAAATCTGCACCGGCTTTTGCGTATTCCTCGTGTACACGTTTAATGCAGCGCTCTATGCTGGCTGCTTTGTTAATTAGAACATCATTTACCATAAACACGTCCGGTTTCGCGGATTTCATTAAGTTGTTCAGCGCGCAATTCATCTAGCGCCATTTTTTCGTTTAATACAAATACATCGAATAAATCGGCTTGTATATCTTTCGCCCAAAGACGGCGACCGGTGGTGATGACCTGGTGTTGCATTACAGTGGATGCAGCGCGCAGGTCGAGTAGGTCTACCTCGTAACCGAGTTGGTCGGCCAATTGGTTGGCTAGGTCAAACAATTGCAGCGGGTCGGCATAGCCCGCGACCAATATTGCCAAATCCAGGTCGCTCTGCCCGTTGGCTGTGCCTTGCACGCGGCTGCCGAAGGCGTAAATGCCCAGCGCATTGGGGAAGGCATTTTGCAGCTGGGTGCAAATCTGTGTTTCGGTGTTGGACGTTAATGAATGGTCGGTCATTGAGATTATTCGATAATGGATGTGATTTTTTCGAGTAAGTTGGCCAGTGGTTTTTCATCGCCATTAAAGCTGGAAATCATCACGCTAATCATTTCATCGCGTTCGATTTGCTCAAAGTCGATGAAGTATCCTGCTTGTTCTGCCAGTTGTGAGCAAAATGCCCGTTGTACTCTGCCATTCCCTTCTAAAAAAGGATGAGCTGAATTTATTTCTGATAAATAATGCGTAATGCCAGGAAGAAATATTTCAGGGGGAAGATTTAGTAAAAAGTTTTGTTTACCAATCTTTTTTAGTTCTTTATCCAAATAGCCGGGTACCAACGCCCAATTACCAAATTTGCTGCCCCCTTTTTGAATATCAACTTGCCTTAACTCGCCTGCCCATGCGTATACATCCTGGAATATATGACGATGAATTGCTTGTAAGTGCGATAGGTCAAAAGTGCCGTTGATAGGGGAGTCTAATAGTTCAATGAGACGAACCGCTGTCACGTCAGCCTCAAAGGCATCCAGCGCTTCTTGAGTGCGAATATCTGCCTTATTAATTAATACCTCTGTCCCTGGGTATTTAAAGCGCTCACCCCCGGCGTATTTGGGCATGATGCTTGATGGTCTCTTGCAGTAAGTGCTGGGTTGTATCCTGACCAAGTACACAGGACTTCATTCCTGATACAACTACATTGCTCGGAGTTAGTTTCTCAATACGCAAAGAACCAAGCACGCTACCGACTGCCTTTGCTCGCATTTCTGCACGGGTGATTTTTTTCATACAAAGCTCAGCTTTTTAGGTGTTTTAAGGAGTTTAATCCTCAATTATACCGTATGCAAATCAATAATTTAGGCGCTGGTTTGGCGGTGAGGAGCGAACCCAACATGATCATATCTCCGCAATCACCAAAACCAAAATTCATGCACCGTTAATTGGTTTTTCGCTTTCCCCAAAAAATGTGCCGTTTGCAATTACGAATGTTGGGGTTCACAAGCTCACCACCAACCTACGAAGCACCCTGTAGGTTGGTGGTGAGGAACGAACCCCAACATGACCATACCTCCGCAATCACCGAAACCAAAATTCATGCACCGTTAATTGGTTTTTCGTAACCACAAAGCAATGTGTCGTTTGCGATTACGAATGTTGGGGTTCGCAATCTCACCACCAACCTACGTGCTAGCTGATTTATTAATGTTGTTCGATATTAAATTTTTAATATAAATTTCTGGTTCAGTGTGATGATTCGTTGCCTTCTTTATTAGCTTTTGATGGTCTTGAAAGTTAAGACGTAATGTTATTGATGGGTCAAATTCAGGGTGGCCCCACAATAATGTGACTGGTCGCCTCAAAAATGTAGCTATGGCTCTTTTAACAATATCATTTAGTATTGCGACCCTTAAGGCGTCTTCGCTGTTGATCATTCCCGAGTAGTTCCCAAGATGGCCAGTATGTACTGGTTTAGATCTTAAGTCGTACAAATTTTCAATAAATTTCTTTTTGTTTTTAATGTTTCCAAACGCTTGTTTAAAATTTGGATGGTTCATTGCGTTTTCGATAGCTTCACTACAAAACTCTTCCAGAAAAGCTGAAAATCTTTTGCTCAATCTCTGTTTCTTTGCAGAATCTAGATTTGGTGTTGTTAATGATTCAATTGCGCTTATAAAAAATATAATGGTCGCATGGTCGGTCCTTTGTAACATGCCGCATTCATATGCCATAAAGGCTCCAATTACCCTATCCGCAAGCTCATCCGCGCCATAATGTATCATGTTGCCGATTAGGGTCATGATAGGTAAATCGTGAAAGTCGAGCTCGCAAATATTTGGGTTTTGGATGTCTTCTTCGATTTGTCTTTCTATTTGATCATTGACTGAAAAAGGGATTAACGACGGGGTCAGGGGGGTTCCAAAACAGCATGATAAAATTGCTCCAATAACAGGGATCGTTTTTATCATTTGTAGTCTAGAGTATGGGCCGTGAGCAGCACCGTCACACTTTATGAATACATCGACTCCTAACTTTGGAAAGCCTAGAGCTGTACCTTGCTCGTCAATTTTTAAAAAAATATAGTTTGCCATGCGAAGTGTGCTAGGTCTTTGCGTGTGTACCCCGATGTGCCTATCTAGATGTAGTATAAGTCTTTGGCCTACTTTATCGGCGTCTGAGGAAAAATGAGCTACCCACCAGCAGTTTGGCCTAGGTTTATTTATCTTTATGTTGTGAGTAGCGGTCTGTATGGCTCGTATGATTATTTCTTCTAAGTGCTGGGGATAGGATATTTCTAATGAGTTTTTTGTTTTAGAGTTTTGTATCGCTATTTTCTCATTTTCTGAAATTTCTATATCCCAGTGCTCGGCTGAGTGGCCTGACAATTTAACTGTTGTTAAGTCGTTCTTTAATAAAAAAATTAGCCAATCTATAAATAGCAAAGTGCTTTCATTATCGGGAATGTTGTCGATACTACAGGTGACGTTATTCATTTTTATTCCTTTTTCAATTTTGCAGATGAAACAAAAACGCCGAACCCATTTCTGAAGTTCGGCGTTTTTGTTTTACGCTAAATCAATCCCAAGACAACGCCCCACCAGTCTGATACTCAATCACACGCGTTTCAAAGAAATTCTTCTCCTTACGCAAATCCATAATTTCGCTCATCCATGGGAATGGGTTCTGTGCGCCGGCGAATTGTTCTTTCAGGCCGAGTTGGGCGCAGCGGCGGTTGGCGATGAAGTGGAGGTATTCTTCCATCATGGCGGCGTTCATGCCG